>JBIINB010000168.1:0-8787 GCA_044337705.1 Pirellulaceae bacterium
CGCCAAACACAACCCTTCAGACCTATCGAAGCGGCGATGCCACCTTGACGCAAATCCGATCGGCCGATCCCTTACCCGAGGAAGTATTGAACCGCTGGGTCGCAACAGCACCAAAGCCTCGCTGGTCGGCTCGCATCGGTCGCGTCCTGCCCGTCCCTTCCAACCCTCTGGCCCAGCTCCCCTTCACCAACAGCCGACAGATCGTCGAAGCGATCCAGCGTCCCGACCTGACCCTCGCGGAAATGGCGATTGAATACGAGCAACAAAGGAGCGGTTATGACTCCCATCGCATCGTGAAGATGATGTTGGATTTGACCAGAATTTGGAAGCGATCGCTCGCATCAGGCCTTGCTGGCACAACCTACGAGGATCGCATCCTGGGATACCAAAGTGGCGGGTACGTAGAAGCAATGAACGCAGGGCGACTGATCCCTTGCGGCCTGCTGGACCATGTGGTTGCAAACGTCACCGCACTCATGGAAGTCAAAAGCTCGATGGGGGTCATCATCGCCGCCCCCACGGCGGGTGCTTGCGCGGCGCTTCCCGGCGTGGTGCTGGCTACCGGCGAACAGATGCAAAAGAGCGATGAGGAGCTGGCGAAAGCGTTTTTGGCTGCAGGACTCATTGGAGTGGTCATTGCATCGCAATGGACTTTCGCGGCCGAGGTCGGGGGATGTCAGGCGGAAGGAGGTGCCGCCGCTTCCATGGCTGCCGCTGCGTTGGTGCAACTGAACGGAGGCACTGCGCACCAGTCTCTGACCGCAGCTTCCCTGGCGCTCCAAAGCATGCTGGGGCTGATCTGCGATCCGATCGCCAACCGTGTAGAGGCTCCATGCCTCGGAAAAAATATCATGGCGGCTGCCAATGCGCTCTGCTGCGCCAATATGGCGATGGCTGGATACGACCCACTGATTCCGCTCGATGAAGTCGTCGATGCGGCTCGTCGCGTCTCTGAAAAGATGCCTCGCGAACATCGCTGCACTTCCCTGGGAGGCCTTGCCACCAGTTTGACGTCGATTCGTATTGAAGAACGCCTAAAGAAAAGAAGCGAGGCGGCTACAAGGTAGCCAACCGATAAGGTCAGGTTGCTCGCGTGCGGTAGTTACTATCGCCAGATGGTGGGTCTTTTTTGATGCGACGCTTCTAGCAGCACTCCACCGCCTGGCGGCGGTGGCAACCAAGAGAAGGTGGCAACCAAGAGAAGGTGGCAACCAAAAGAAGGTGGCTACCAAAAGAAGGTGGCTACCAAAAGAAGGTGGCTACCAAAAGAAGGTGGCTACCAAAAGAAGGTGGCTACCAAAAGAAGGTGGCTACCAAGGGGTGCCGGCGATTTGGCATGCTTTCCCCTGTAACTTGATGCTAAGATAGATTATTCACGCAAGTTTCTGCGTCAAAAACAGAATAAAACCATTCTTGGAGCTTACCTCAATGGACATGCCTTCTCTGGCCAAACTCTTCGGTCTTCTTCTGACTCTCCTCGCCCCAGCGGCCATAGCATTGGCTGGCGGAATCACCAGCCCAACGCTTTTCATCCCGGCAATCCCAGGAGTGCTTCTGTTTATTTTGGGGCAGTGGGCGAAATCGCAACCGGCCAAGCGTTCTTTGGCGATGCATCTTGCGGCTGGCGTTGCCCTGCTGTTCGTGCTTGCGGGGCTGGGAAGGGGCATTCCCACGTGGTTGAAGATTCTGGGTGGAGAGCAGCCTAGCAGCTGGCTGGCTCCTGTAATGGTCTTGATGATGACCGGCCTGTCGGCTGTTTTCCTAGGCCTCTGCGTTCAGTCGTTTGCCAAGGCGGCCAAAGCTAGGAGGCTCGCACAGAACGAGAATCGCTGACCCCCAATCCGACAGAATATCCCCCTCCCGCAGGCTTCTGCTGGAGGATCTGTGTCGCGCTGGCAAGATGTCTACTTCTTACCACTCGGTGATATTGCCCCCCATATTCGCTCGGCGATCCGTTCCATGCCTCGATCGCCCGGATGCCCACCCACTCCTGCATGCTTCCAAGGCCGCTCGGATCTGCCGAAATTCAGTGGATCCTGATCAAGCCCCTCCAGAGAGACAAAGCGAGCCTTTACTTTTTCGGCAGCTCTTTTCATGGCTCCTTCTTTGGCATCATCTCGCCAGAAAGTCCCGCGCACGAGGATCTGAGGGGGTGTATTTCCCGATTGCGATTGAAGACGTTGCAGCAGTTTTTGAAACGCTGCTTCAAAGGACTCTACCTTCTGATCGGTGTCCAACGCTGGAACATTTTCGCCCAGCGATACGACGACAAGTTCGGGCTGAAACGCAACCGTTTCCGCCAGTCCACTTTCGAGGTCGTATTTGTCGTAGCCTCGTTCAAAGTCCGCAAGATTGCGGACCGACACCTGCGGCTTCCTTTTGGTGGCCTCTTCCAATCGCTTTGCCAGACGATGGACATAGTCGCGTTCCGCCTCAGTGGCTGCCATCCCCCAGTTCCCATGCCAGTCGATATCGTCTTTGGGACCATGCAGCGTGATGCTGTTTCCGATGAATGCAACCCGATTCACGTTGGAGAGATTTATTTCGGGAGCCTGCGCTTTCAGACAGCTGCCAAGCCCCTGGAGCATCGGAAGCGATAGTGAGACAGAACAAAACAGAAACTTCGTGACCAATGAACGGCTCATTCCAACCTCCTCCGGATCCCTACTTAGTTTTCGCCGCTTGCGATGATCCCCTTAGGTGCTTGGATCCTGAAGTAGATCGATGTGTGGGGCATATCCATAGTCGACTGGTTGGTAATGAAGATTGAGCATCGGCGTTTCAATTCGTTGGTGACCACCTTGGCGTGACACCAAACATCGATCAAGAATACCTGCTGCAATCATGGTGCGTTCCACGGGATAGGATGGTTTGCCTTGCCAAAACATTCGCTCCATTCCCTTCAGCAGGTACGCAAAGTGCGGATACCGAGGCTCTGTTCTCTCCTCGGCCTTGGTCACCCAAGGGTCCCCTTTACGAGGACGGATTGCGACCGAAATGCCGCTTCCCGAACTTCCCAGCATCACCACAGGCACACGCAGGCCATCGGCATACTCGATTAGGAACAGACAGCCATCTTCCGGTGGCTTCTGCAGTAGGGAATCGTAGGAGGTGCCGGAGGCTGACAAACCAAGATCCAAAAGTATGCGGTCGATTTTTTGATCGCGGACCCATAAATCCAGATCTTTGCAGGGAGTCGCTTCGACCGCCTGCACCCCGACACCTCCCCCCGGCCGTCGCTCGATCATCGCCTGAAGGAAATCGAGTGTGTGGAAACCGTAGATATCGAGCCCAGAGTAACCTACCGCCAACGCCCCCCGAATAGACTCCTTCCAGCCCAGCGTGCGATCGGGACTGCGGTAGCTGACTGGCAGGGAAGAGCCGGCCATCCAAGGCAGCTCCATTTCTTTGGCTCGCTGGTACATCCACCAGGCATCCTCCCACTGGGGACCAGGGTGCTTGTCGTTGAATACCGGCACCTTCCCGTCGACGCGTCGCATGGCATTGGTGATCTCTTCAAAAAAACGCTTTCGCGGATATAGATGCTGCTCCAGCTCATTCCAAGGGTAGTCCCCATGTTCACCGATGCTGATGACTCCATCCACCTGCAACGAATCGGATCCGAATGTCAAAGCCTCATCGATGGTTTTGCAGAGCCGGATACCGAAGTCAGTGCAGAGTTTCTTAGCCATATCATCTTCAGGAAACTGATCGATGTACATGGAGACCAGCGTAAGCCTGGGGCCTGCCCCGCGATCCTCCTTCCAGCCGTGAAGCATTTTTCCGCAAATAACATCGGCATGAGAATTAGGGCGGTAGATGGTGGCAATCAATGCGATACGTTTGTCTGGAGCTTTCGTCGCGCCCATCAACCAACCAGGGCGGCTCGCGCGAACTGTCCCGCTTGCCACCGCCAATGTTTTCAGACAATGACGCCGATTGATCTGCATCGATAAACTCCGCTGAATCTATGAGCCTTAGGACCGAATCCGATTCAAAGCACTCCAAAGGTGGCGTACGCTTGAGTGGCACTCATCCCCTTCCGGATGGCATCGCGGACGCGATTTTCTCCCTGAACCTTGGCAAGTGCCAGTCGCAGAACTTCTGATTCGACTTTCTGAGGCACCACCACAACGCCATCAGCATCCGCCAAAACAAGGTCTCCCGGCGCGAAGGCGATGCCATCGATCTCCACAGGCACATCCAGATCGATCACCCGTTGGCGGTTCAGGCTATCGTAAATGCACCTTCCCCTCGCGTAGACGGGAAACTCCATTGCAGAAATCTTCGCCACATCCCGGATCGCTCCATCGATGACAGCACCGACTGCACCGCGCGCCATCGCAGCAGTTGTCAGCAGCTCACCCCAGATCCCCGAACGCATCGATCCCCCAGCCGCCGCGATCAGGACATCATCGGGCTGGCACCGATCGACAGCCAAAAGTTCCAGCTTGTATGGCTCGGGATCCTCATGCGCCATATCGGCCCACAACGTCGTGCGACATCGCCCCAAAAGCGGAAGCCCATTCGCTCCTTCATCTCCCGTGTGAAGAGGAAGGGAGATGCGCGGGGACTGATTGCGCAGCCCCACCTGATCCAGCGCATCACAGACCACGGCACTGTAAAGTTGTTGACGCAAAGCTTCCAGCGATTCGTTCACGTTCCAACCACTCCCGTTTCTTATCACTTCTCTAGATCGTTCGAATAAGGTGGTCCCCAACGATTACCCTGTTCATCGATTCTAGCGATCCTACGCGATAGAATGGGGTGACAACCATCGTTTGCCTTCGCTTTGACGACTGAAGACGAGCGAACAGAGAGAATCAAACGACCCGATCCAACACGCCGTGTCCAGCATTGCCCTCCAAAGCAATCCTGGATTGGCCTCCATCAAGAAGAACCTGCCGAGCACATTCATGAAGCGGATCGGTATCGCAGCACTGCTGCACGAATCGAATACGTTCCTTTCGACGCCGACAACCGAGTCGCATTTTCGAGCCGATCTTTGGCTGGAAGGATCGGCGATGGTGGAAAAATTGTCCTCTACCCAGCACGAGCTGGGTGGTTTTTTCCAGCAGTTGATTCCGGAGCAACAGGCTGGAAGAGTGGCTCTCGTACCCTTGGTTGCTTTGCGAGCGACTCCGGCCGGGGCGATCCATGCGGCGACTTGGGAACTCCTGGAAGAAACTCTTCTCAAAGCGATTCGTAAATCCCCGAAGCTCGACGGCCTCCTCCTGGCGGCACACGGAGCTGCAGTCAGCCAGGAATATCCCGATGCGGACGGGAGATGGCTGAGCCTGATGCGAAATCACGTCGGGGCCGACACCCCCATCGTCACAACAATTGACCCCCATGCAAACCTATCAAAAACAATGGTTGATGCAGTCGATGCGCTGATCGCCTATCGAACCAATCCTCATTTGGATCAGAAGGATCGTGGGATCGAAGCGGCGAAGCTGCTCCTGCGTTCGCTAGACCATCAGATCCAACCGAAGATGGCCGCCGCATTCCCCGCCATGGCGATTCCCATCGACCGCCAGGGGACAGATGAGCCGCATTGGAAGGCGGTTCAGGAATTGGCAGCATCGCAGCGATCGATGGATCGCGTGCTGTCCAACAGTTTGATCCTTGGTTTTCCCTATGCCGATGTCGCAGAAATGGGATCCGCCACATTGGCGGTGACCGATGGCGATCAACCGATCGCCCAGAAGCTTGCAGATGAGCTGGCAGACTCGCTTTGGCAGCATCGCAACGGTTTTCGTAGCCAATTGGTCTCGATCGAGCAGGCGATGGATGAAGCCAACTGCCATCCGAAGCATCGTTTCTGCCTGCTGGATATGGGGGACAATGTAGGCGGCGGATCGGCGGGAGATGGAACGTATTTGATCGGGCCACTCATCTCCCGAGCAAAGCATCCAACGTTTGCATGCCTGTACGATCCAGAGGCAGTCGATCGATGCAGAGACAAAGGAGACGGTGGCGTTATTGCCCTATCGGTGGGTGGCAAAACCGATCGGCTACACGGCCCGAAGCTGAACGTGGAAGTCACAATCCAGTCACTCCACGATGGGCGATTCGAGGAAACCCAGATCCGCCACGGAGGCATCCGGAATTTCGACCAGGGGCCTTCCGCGGTCGTGCGCTGCAACAACTCGAAGGTAACGCTGCTGCTGACCTCCAAACGCATCGTGCCGTTCAGTCTCCAGCAACTGAGAAGCTGCGGCCTGGATCCTTCCTCCTTTCAAACCTTGGTCGCCAAGGGGGTCCATGCCCCGCTGGCAGCCTATCGAGAAGTTTGCGATCGATCCATCCGAGTCAATACCCCTGGGAGCACCTGCGCTGACATCAAAGAATTGG
Source organism: Pirellulaceae bacterium (assembly GCA_044337705.1). Lineage (GTDB taxonomy): Bacteria > Planctomycetota > Planctomycetia > Pirellulales > Pirellulaceae > JBEISR01. The sequence goes on from JBIINB010000168.1 coordinate 6,358, forward strand.
ACCTGGGGCATCGACGTCGACCGCTATTCCCGATCGAACTGCCAAATCACTGGCAAAGTGAATGAGCTTCCTTCGGCTTGCCAGCGGTCGCTACGGCCACCCCACTACCAATACCGCTCAAGCACCAAGCTACTGGGCTTGCCATGCTTCGCCTTGGGAAAGCCGCGTTGCATGAGCGCCTTTTCCATCTCCCCGAGCATGTCGGGATTGCCACACAGCATCACCGAAGAGGAGTCAGGGAGGATCGGCGAACCCACCGCCGATTCCAATTGACCATCAGCGAGCCTCTGGGTGATTCTGCCCGAAAGCGAATCGTCTCGCGACTCCCTAGAGATCACGGGAAGAAATCGAAACTGCCCACCGCGATCTCGCTCCATTTGAAGCCACTCAGGCACATACGCAAGATCTCGCTGGAATCGAACTCCGTGAACCAGCACGATCTTTTCGAACCGTCGCCAAATGTTCGATTCAAGCAGCATGGCGCGATAGGGTGCAATCCCGGTTCCTGTTCCGACGAGCCAAAGGGACTTTGCATCGGCAACTTTTTCCAATGTGAACCCGCCAGCTGCCCGCTTGGAAACATCAATCCGATCTCCGAGTGCTAATTGATCCAATCTCGGAGTCAATGCACCTTGTTCAACTCGGACGATGAAGAACTCAATTTCCCGTCCGCTAGGCGAAGCCACTGAGTAGGGACGGTGCAGGTGCTCCTGATCGATAGGAAGTCCCAGCTGAAGAAATTGACCAGCTTGAAATGGAGCGACCCCAGTTCCTTCGATACGAAGACTGAAAAGACCGTCCGACCACTGCGTGCGTCCCGTCACGCGGCTTTCCACCCATTCCATATTCACCTCGCTCTGGAGAAGCCGTGAATCCGTCGCGGACCTTCCTCATGGTAGCGAATCGACACGAAGCAGAGAACAAGAGTGACAAAGGAATAGGCAAACATCGATTCGCACCCATCGTCTTTCGTAGCCAAGTTCGCCAGGCGGTGAAGTGCTACGCAAATTATCCAATCCGAATTTCCTCCATCTGGAGATGAGCGCTACCTGACCTTCGCAATGGAATGCAATTCACTTCGTAGGGAGGGAATCGAGCGTATTATGGACCCAGCCTCCTTCAATACCGCTGATGACCTCCCCGACGGACTTGCGAAGCAGAAAATCGCAGTCTTCTTCCTTCAGCCGTTTCGCAATCTCCCTCCTGCCATCGATCGTTGTTGAATCGAGGACCCGCCCGGTGCGGAGGACCTGTGCTCTCATTCCCTCTGGATAGAGTCCGCCATAGGGTTGAGCCGTCATCTTCCATCGCGATTTGAGTCGATAAAACTCGGAAGTCCACTCGGAAGTCTCAGAATTCAGTCGACTCCGGTCGACCCACCAAGCGCAAAGGATGGCAGCCAGGGCTATCCAATAAGCAAGATCCCTGGCCGTAAAACTTTTCTTCATCTTCGCGTCTTCCTGGTATCATGCGACGCCAGCCATCACAACCCACTTTCCAATCACTTCACTTTTTCTGTTTCTTCCGGTTCAATCCACCCATCGCCATCGCGATCGAGTTGTTTCCAGGAATCCGAAGGACCGAGAAACTCCCTGGGTGAGACCACCCCATCGCGATTGCTGTCCATGGCGGCAAACCAACCATCGCTCCGGTAGTCGTTGGACGTTCCCTGTGAATATCCCGAAAACATCGTTAATCCAGGGGTATCTTCCAGTGGGGACCTTCGCTCCACAATCAAGCGACGAAGCAGTGGCAGCTGTTCCCCCGTGATCCCCGAATCGCTACCGCCAAGGGATTCCGCATACTCCCCGAGGAAGCTTGGCGCCTCCTCAATCTCTCGTTCCGAGATCCGATCATCCCCATCGCGATCCAGCAACACCATGGCCAGATCCGAAACCTCCACGACGCGCAAGCTGAACTGAGAGGACGCGACGATAGCCATCCGCCTTACCGCTAGCGCCAGCTCATCCCATGTAACCCTACCGTCACGATCCAGATCGAACAGTCCCAGCGACGGGCCAGCCATGAATTCGTTGACATTCCCCGGCACTGGCGACTGGGCTGTTTCCTGACCAACCTCTATTGAGACATCCTTGGAGACTCCTAGGCGATCAGCAAGTCGCTGGACCATTTTCTCCTGGCGATTTTCGGTCAAAGCATCGCGATACTCCAACCAAAGACGGCTCTGGCCTGACTGACCAGCGGCAAGTCCAGAGATCTGCCAGCGATTGGCACCCGACCAGAATACGGGGCGTTTTGCCACCTGCGTTGTAGCATGCGCTACATCTTTGGTCGGCTCACCAGTCCATCGATTGAAAATGCCTATTTCCATTTGCAGATCGGCCGGATGATCCACAACCGCTTGGGCTAATGCTGTGACCGTGCGCCGATCCGGCTTCGCCTCCCATGCTTTGTAAAGGGAAAGCAGCG
>JBIINB010000063.1:0-26280 GCA_044337705.1 Pirellulaceae bacterium
CGTCGAAAATGATCAGAATCCCCTGCTCCCGGCATGGTTCCACCAGCGCATGGAAGTAGTCCTCGGTCCCTGGATAGTAGCCCCCTTCTCCCGCCACCAGTTCCATCCACAGCGTGGCGTACTGGCCAGGGAATCGATCGAGCAGTTTTCGGAGCGATCGCGACGCCTGCTCGACGCTCTCCTTGGGCCTGGCCGGATGGAACATCGGCAGATGGTCGACCGCCAGAGCCGTCGGAATGCCAGCGCGGTAGGCAGGCCGGTCGGTGAGTTGAGCCAGTGCGATCGAACGACCGGCAAAGCAGTTGTCGATCGCCAAGACACGTGAGGCAGGATGGCGATTGTGGAAGGCGATCTTGAGCGCATTTTCATTGGCCATCGCGCCGCTGGTGCTGATCAGGCAGTGGCCCAGAGCGGCTCCGTGGGAATTGGCCATCCGCAACAGTCGCTCGCACATCGCCACCGTCATCGGACCCTGCTGCAGATTCCCCTGCATCACCGTATCTTCCAGAGCCGCATCGATGGTGGCATCCAGGATTCGGGGATGGCTGTGTCCCAGTCCGTAGACGCCAATCCCACCGATGAAGTCCAGCTTGATGCTACCATCGGCCAATTCCACCATCGGACCGCGTCCCAGGCCGCTTGCCAGGTAGCGGAAGTAGGGCGCACCGCCACGTGCTTTACCGAGCCGATCGAGCAATTCGGAATAGGACTCCTGGCGATCCGGATCAGGGCCGCGTACCGAATCGATGTGCGCGGTGTGATCTTCGAGCACTTCTCGCAGCAGTCGTTTGGCTTCGGCCAGCCTCGGATCAGCGGAAAGTCGATCGGCGGCCCCCAGCGGAATGGCATGATGCGGATGGCTGGTCATCTTCCTGGAATCCTTTTTCCCCATTACTCTGCACTCAGGTCGTTCGCGCGACCATCGGTCGATCTGATGATCCTTATGGCAACGCCATAGGGAATGCGAAATTATCGGCCCCGGTTATGCTCTTGGAAGACCGAAACGAACGCTTCCAGAGGGATTGTCGCCAAAATTTGGGGAAAACCGAATTGTTGACCGACTTTCCGGATCGATCCACCCGGCGCCCCGACCAACTGGTCTTCCATCGAGGAGTCGACTTGTGATGACCACGATCCTGAGCACGATCAAGCGATTGCCCTGGCGATCGATGCATTTCCGCATCGCCCTTCTGGCAGCTCTGGCGATCGTCGTCCACCTGCTCCTGGCGGCCTGGCTTCCGCCAGCCAGCGGCACCCATTGGAACGGTCCCCAGTGGAACGATCCACGATCCTGGCCGTTGCTGGCGGCCCTGGCGATTGGCGGCACCGCGCTGGTGGCTGAACTTGCCTGGGGGGCGATTCAGGGGAAATTCGGTGCCGACCTTCTTGCCGCCGTGTCGATCGTCACCTCGGTGCTTCTTGGAGAGTACCTGGCGGGGACGATCGTGGTTCTGATGCTTTCGGGAGGCCAGTCCCTGGAGGAATACGCCGTTCGCAGCGCCTCTTCGGTCCTCGAAGCGCTGGCTAGGCGCATGCCGACGCTGGTCCATCGCAAAAGGGGCGAGGCGATCGAGGAAGTGGCGGTCGAAAAAATCGTCCCGGGGGACCGGCTGCTGGTCTACCCGCACGAAATCTGTCCTGTCGATGGAACGGTGACAGCCGGTCACGGCAGCATGGATGAGTCGTATTTGAGTGGTGAGCCGTATCAGGTTTCCAAGAGCGTCGGGTCGCAGTGCCTGTCGGGCGCCATCAACGGCGCGGCGGTGCTGGAGCTGGAGGCGACGCGGCCAGCGTCCGATTCCCGCTACTCCCGCATCATGCGCGTCATGCAGGAATCGGCTCAACAGCGACCCACCATCCGTCGCCTGGGGGACCAGCTGGGTACGCTCTATACCCCACTGGCGCTGGCCGTGGCGCTGCTGGCCTGGTGGGCCAGTGGCGAAGCGCGACGATTCCTGGCCGTCCTCGTGGTGGCCACCCCCTGCCCTCTGCTGATCGCCATCCCGGTCGCTGTCATCGGCGCGATCTCACTGGCCGCCCGGCGTGGCATCATCATCAAGGATCCGGCGATCCTGGAGCGGCTGAAGCTGGTGCGCACCGCGATGTTCGACAAGACAGGTACGCTCACCTACGGCCGTCCGGCGGTGACCGGCATCGTGGCTGCACAGGGACAATCGCCGGAGACGATTCTGCGACTGGCGGCAAATCTTGAGCAGTATTCCAAGCACCCCTTGAGCGGAGCGGTGCTGGAAGCGGCCAAGGCAGCTCACCTGCCGCTGATGCCATGCGAGGAGGTACACGAGGATCCCGGACAGGGGCTGCGAGGTCGATGCCAAGGGACGAACGTTGTGGTGACCAGCCGCAAGGCGATTCCCTCGATCGATCCCGACAGCACCTCCAAGCTCCCGGCCAAGGCCCCTGGGATGGAATGCTTGGTGGCGATCGATGGTCGTTATGCCGGCCTGCTTCAGTTCCGCGACCAGCCCCGCCCAGACGGGCATTCGTTCATCTCCCATCTGAAACCGCTGCATGGCATCGAGCGGGTTTTGCTGATCAGCGGAGACCGGGAAGAGGAGGTACACGATCTGGCCGAGAAGATGGGGATCCGCGAGGTGCATGCATCGCAAAGCCCTGAACAGAAGCTGGAGATCGTCAGGCAGGTGACTTCCAAGGGAGATTCGCTCTATCTGGGAGATGGCATCAATGACGCCCCTGCACTGGCAGCAGCCACCATCGGCATCGCCATGGGAAGCGGCAGCGAGATCACCAGCGAGGCAGCCGATGCTGTCATCCTCGACAGCTCGCTAAGCAAGGTGGACGAGCTATTGCATATCGGCAATCGGATGCGAGCAATCGCGCTGCAAAGCGCGGTGGGTGGGATGCTTCTGAGCCTGGGTGGGATGGTGCTGGCAGCGGCCGGTTGGCTGTCGCCTGTCGCCGGCGCCATTCTGCAAGAAGCAATCGACATCATCGCGGTGCTCAACGCCCTTCGCGCCTCCACACTGCCCAGGGAGCTGACCGATTACCAGTCGGCAGCAGGGTATTCCGATGCCGCACCCCAGCGATCCTGATCCACTGGTGATCGCGCCAAGGAGGACGATCAAAAGACCGCTTCACTTCGCGCCAGTGACGCTCTGGATGTAATCGGTTTCCTCCTTGCGGTACGAACTCCCATCGCCGCGAAGCACGTCGTGGAACCATACGGGCGGCTCGGCCTGGTACTTCTTCTCCCATGAGTCCCATGGATAGATCGTCTGTGACTTGCCGCTGACGAACCCCCAGCAGTAGGCAGCTACCTTGCTGGCCTTCATCCGCTCCAAATGAGGCGCAAATGTGCTGTTGTTGGGACGGGCCATGAATTCGGTGCATAGCAAGGGCCTGCCGAAGAACGCCAGTCGATCGATACACCGGTCCATCGAAGCCGCATCGCCGTAGCAATGGAAGCTGATGACGTCGCTGTGAGCCAGCTGGATTTTCTTGCAGTCGTCCAGTTGCTGGATGTTCTCGGAGTCTCGCCACACACCACTGGTCAGCGGTTGGGAAGGACTCACTTCTCGCACCCATGCAAAGACCTCGGGCAGCAGCTTGTTGACCAGCTGAGGCTTGTCCCTCGGCTCCAGCCCAGGTCTGCCCTTGGCTCCCCCATCGAAATTGTCCGGCTCATTCCATACATCCCACAGGAGGATGCGGCGATCCTCAGAAAAGTGTCCGACGACTCCCTGAACATACTCCTTCAGATGCGGATAGGCCGATGGATTTTTCAGCACCTCGATACCCGGGGATTGAACCCAGCCGGAGTTGTGGGTGAAGGGGATGGGAGGAGCCTGGGGACCAAGTTTCGGCAGGGGATGCCAGCAGCTATCGAAGAGCACTGGCATCGTCTGGATCGAGTGCTTGTCGGCGATTTCCAGAAACTGTTCGATTCGCTTCAGAAATCCTTTCGAATCCTGTTTCCATAGAAGATCATGTAGGAAAACCCGCACCGAGTTGAATCCTAGCTTTCGAGCGTATCCCAGTTCGCGGTCGATCGTCTCTGGATCGAAAGTGTCCGCCTGCCACATCTCCAGTTCGTTCACTGCGGTGCTGGGGAGAAAATTGCATCCGACGGGCCAAGCCTGCTGGCTGTACCACTGCACCGCCCGTTCCCTGGACCATCGGCCCAGCGCATCTTGAAGACCCTGAGCATCTTGAGGTGATGCGGCATTGTCGGCACCGCTTGCAGATGCCATCGTCATGAGAAGCGACAACAGCAGCGTCAACAGAGTTCGTGGCATGGCAAGGGACCCTCTCAGCAGCAGCCGGTTTTACAGTGGAGCATGGAAATGCCGGAACAACCTAGCTTCTCATGATCCTCTCCCGCTGCGGTCGCGCCAAGGGAAAAGGTCGATGGATCGACCAGCGGTACGGTCTTCATGCTGAACCGATCGCGATCGTAGGGAGCTTTCGAAAACGGCGCGGTATACTTTTTAGCTGCGACTTGCTCGACGGTTTGGATCTTCCTGGGAGTGTCGAGATGACCGCGAAGGAAACTACGCTGGCTCGGGTCATGCAGGGGTTGATGGAGCGATATCGCCAGCGAGTTCCCGATGTACAGATCGTGGTCGACGGGATGGTCGACCATGGCATGATCGATGGCTGGGAGGATCTGGAGAACGACCATATCGCTTTTCGTACCATGGGCCAGAGTCCCTTGGGGATTGCGTCGCTGGAGAAGATTTTTCTGCACTTGGGTTACAAGCGGCGCGATTTCTACTCGTTCGAGGGAAAGAAGCTTGATGCCTATTGGTATGCTCCGCCTACCCCGAAGTACCCTCGCATCTTCATCAGCCAACTGCGGGTTGCCGACTTGTCGAATGAAGCGCAGGTGATCATCCGGTCCTACTTGGAGGGGATCGAACGGGACCCGGTCGCGGACATCGACCTGGATGACTGGGAAGCGATCGACCGATTCCTCCACCAGCCGCTTTGGCGCTTGCCGACATGGAGCGATTATCGGAGGCTGGCTGACGAAAGCGAGTATGCTGCGTGGGTTCTTTACAACCGGTACTACTTGAACCACTTCACCATCAGTGTTCATTTTCTGCCACCACCCTGGAATCGGATCGAACGCTACAACGAATTTCTGGAATCGATCGGCGTGGTGCTGAACGATGCAGGTGGCAAAATCAAAATCAGCGAGGACCGATTGCTACTGCAGAGTTCCACCATCGCGCAGACGATCGATGCACCCTTCACGGAGGATGGGAAGGAAGTGGTCCATACGATTCCGGGGTCGTACGTGGAATTTGCCGAAAGAAAGGTGCTTCCGGACTTTGCGCATCTGGGGGAACGGGAAGCGGGGCGCGAGCATCGGCGCGATGGCTTTGAGACGACCAATGCGGACAAGATTTTCGAAAGCACTTTTTCAGCTCAGGTAGCCCGCGGGTCTCAGGGGGATCCCAGGCGCCATGCGTCCGATCGATGAAGACCGTAAGTGGCAGGGGAATGCAGGCCGAAAGCCTGCCGAATACAAACAGCGATCGGTGGGCCTGTGAGGAACTAAATCATGGATCAGGCAGGAACTTGGCAGAAAGACAGGCGTGGTTTCCTCGGCGATTTTGCCACGGGACTGCAGGGGATGGCGCTGGCCGGATTGCTGGAGCCAGGGATTGTCCGAGCCGAACAGGCACCGATTCGACCCAGGATTGATCCACAGCGCCCCTATGCTCCCAGGTCAACGCATCATGCACCCAAAGCAAAGCAGGTGCTGATGATCTTCTGTTCGGGAGCTCTCAGCCATGTCGATTCCTTCGACTACAAGCCGGAGCTAGAGCGGCTGCACGATACACCGATGCCGGATAGCGCGGGACTGGTGACGTTTCAGGGAGAGAACGGCAATCTGATCCAGCCGCTGTGGAAGTTTCACCCGCGCGGCCAGTCGGGCAAGATGACCAGCGACCTGCTCCCCAGAATCGGTGCGCTGGCCGATGACTTCTGCTTCCTGCACGGGATGACCGCCAAAAGCAATACCCATGGACCAGCCGAGAACCAGATGAGCACAGGATTCACTCTGGATGGATTCCCTGGGATGGGGTGCTGGGTCACGTACGCGCTTGGATCGGATTGCGAAGACCTTCCGGCGTTCGTGGCGATTCCTGATCCTCGGGGTGTGCCACAGGTTGGTTCCAATCATTGGAACTCTGCGTTTCTTCCCGCTGCGTTCCAGGGGACACCGTTCAGCGCGTCACGTCCCATCCCGCATCTGGCGCGACCCGCCTCGCTGGGTGAGGAAGCCGATCGGGCAACCCGCGCCTTCCTGAAGGGGCTCAACGAGCGGCATTTGGAGGAGCGGCCTGGGCGATCGGATCTGGCGGCGCGCATCGCCAGTTATGAAATGGCGGCGCGGATGCAGCTGGCCGCTGCTCAGGTGGAACGATGGCAGGAGGAACCTGCCTATGTGCTGGAAGAGTACGGGGCACTGGATCCAAAGTCTCCCAACAAAGCCGGTTTCGCCAGAAACTGCCTGATGGCCAGACGGTTGCTGGAGCGAGGGGTTCGCTTTGTGCAGTTGTTCAATGGTTCCTACGCCATGGGAGAAGGAGTGGGCAACTGGGATGGGCACAAGACGCTGCGCGAACAGTACTCGGTGCATCGGGAGATTCTGGATCAGCCCTGCGCGGCACTGCTGGCCGACCTCAAGCGTCGGGGGATGCTGGAGCAGACGTTGGTGGCTTTTGTGACCGAGTTTGGCAGGATGCCGACCTTTCAAAAGGGGGCCAATGGCCGCGATCACAATCCCGCTGGATTCACCGTCTTTCTTGCGGGCGCCGGAGTACGCAAAGGACACTCCCACGGTGCCACCGATCCATTTGGATACAAAGCGATCGAAGATGTCACGACGATCTATGATCTGCACGCAACGATTTTGCATCTCCTGGGGCTGGACCATCAGAGACTGTCGTTCTACCACAACGGGATCGAACGACGGCTTACCGATGTGCATGGACATGTCATCGGCCAAGTGCTTGCCTGATCGGAAATTCTCATTTCAGCGAAAGATGTTTTCCAGTCCGCGATAACTGACCTCGGGGACGGTGGGCGAAGGAGGTGCTGCGGTGGGTACGACCGCCGCGCCAAAACCCTGGGAAGGCAATCGCGCCAGATCGATCGCCGTATAGCCACGCGAATCGGGCATCGTCCATCGCTGGGGATCGTTCCCTTCGATGTTGTTGATGGCGTAATAACCAACTTCCATTTGCAGCGCCAGAGGCTCCGAACCCTCAGGGGTCAGTTGCAGTTCGACGCGATGGGGAAGCGAGTATTGCACCGATTCGTAAAGTTGATGCTGGCTGAGCGTCGCGGATGCGATCAACCGACCCGTGGGATCCCGAAGGAAGATCTGCTTGGGATATCCATATTTGGGATCGATCACCAGACTTCGCAAACCAGGTCCGGTCGCCATCGGAACGCGCGTATGCACTTCCAGTGCGTCGTCGGCGCGCTGCTGCATCGGAGCGGCCAAGGAGCTCGGATCCAACGATACAATCCCCAGCGCTTCAACCATCCACAACGGTGAGACGGGGAGGAGCGGTTTGGAGGGAAGCGATTCAAACTGATCGTGTCGGGCAAAAAGCAGAGTGGGAGAGGGGCCATGGCGCGTCGCCATCCAAAAGACCTCTTCGTTGCTGCCTAGATCGAAGTCGGTTCCAGTGATCCGATTGAGTCCACCCTGGAGGCGAAAGCCGCGAGGTCGCTGCCAGACCATGGATGCGGAAAGTCCTGGGAGGCCTGGAAGTCGCACCGAGACGGCGTTGGACTGAAGCTGCTCGATCCGCTGGGAGCGGCCCAGTACCTCCGCCACCTGCTCGATCGTCGGTGTCGTCTCAAAAAGCATGGGGGGCTGGAATTCGGTGATCGTCTGGCGGCGGGCACAGGTGGCACCCGAGCTAGTGGTCAGGATACTGACGATCAGAAGCAGGCACGACCAGTGGAAGTTGCTGGAAGTCATCGAATGCTCCCTTGCTCGGGATCGCCTGTGGAAGACGACGAGGCGTCGGACATCGCATCGACATCGCGGAAAAGCATCGATTGGAGACCTTCCTGCAGGGCATCGATCGCGTCGGTCGATTCGGGCGGAGCTGCCACCACAAAAGTGCGACCGTCAGCGGGACATAGAAGATGCATCACGGCATCTGCATCGGATGCCGACGATGGCTCCATCTGAAGGACGCGCCTCCGCCATAGCAGCACCGCCAGCAACGATGCCAACGCGGCTTGTTCGGGGGATTCGAGTAGCTCTTCAAGTCGATCGAGGAGAACCGCGTTGGGGGTCGGCTCGCGACGCGTCGCGATGCTCTTGGGCATCTCACTTTGCCACCATCCGAGCGCACCCGGCGGGGGACCTTGCCAGTGGGTGTGGCCGACATCGATGCGCACCAACTGATCGGCTTGCTGGAGGACCGCCGAGTAGTAGGGGGCTCCGGGGGCCAAGGGCTGACCCGACACGGCACAGCGGCGGGTGCAGCGTTGCAGATGGTAGTCAAGCATGGGAGCTTCTCAGGCATCGGCGACTGCTGGGGATCGGGCGGCTGCCGGGGATGGAATTACCAACCCGAGTCTTTGGCCTGATGGCAGTAAATAGAAAATGCAACCGATCACTACAAGAACAGAAACACCCATGACCCTCGTGGCTATCCCCCGGAAGTTAGCTAGCATTCGTTTGGTACCACGCACATATTGCAGCAAATTGGATCGGGACTCCCGGCGTATGAGGCGAGCCGATGGTTGGTCCGGACGCCCCTGAGCAGGGCGCCACCATCTGCGGCATCGATTCCAGGGAGCCTTACCGCCATAGAGATTTGGCAGCTTGCCCCTTTTGAAAAATGAGGCTCCAGGGTAGCCTGATATTTTTGACAAGTGACTTGGGCAATCCGTTCAAAATCCTGTCGCCACCCCGCCTTGGAGGTCCTTCGATCTTGATTCTTCGATCCCCCATCGCTCCGATCGCCGAGGGAGTTCCCCAAGCGGCTTGGCAGGTTTTTCCTATTCACTCCCTGGCCGATCTTCCCAGTCTGACTTTATCCCCGCTGCGAGCCAGTTGGGATGACGAGGACGAAGAAGAAGAGGAGATCGACGACGATGTGGATGGGGGCGAGGAAACCCCGGCTCCCCGCCGCAGTCCCGCTCCTGAAACCGAACACGACCCCTTCGAAGACTTCGACGAAGATGATTTCGACGATGACTTCGACGACGATTTCGAAGACGAGTTGGAGGAAGAATACGAGATCGAACCGGCCGATGACGGCATGCTGGAAGCTCCCGTCGACGACGACATCGACCTGGACGATCCGGATGCCATCGTCGACGAATGATCGACGGCATTCGGACCAGTTACCCTTCTCCACAATTTGCCACCGGATCGATTCGTCATGTTCCAAGCGGTGAAGACCGATGTTTCTCTGCCGGACCTCGAGCAGCGGGTGCTTGAATTTTGGAAACGGGAGAGGATTTACGAAACATCCCAGGAGCAGCGTCAGGACGCTCCACCGTTCATCTTCTTCGAAGGTCCACCGACGGCCAACGGCATGCCGCATCCAGGCCACTGCCTGACGCGCGCCATCAAGGATCTCTTCCCCCGCTACCGCACGATGCGTGGCTATCGCTGCCTGCGCAAGGCCGGTTGGGATACCCATGGACTCCCAGTCGAGGTGGAAGTCTGTAAAGAACTGGGGATCCATGGCAAGGAGGAGATCGAATCGTACGGAGTGGAACCTTTCATCCAGAAGTGCCAGCAAAGCGTCTGGCGCTATATGCAGGAATGGGAGAAGCTGACCGAGCGGATCGGTTTCTGGATCAACCTGGATGAAGCCTACGTCACCTACCACCAATCGTATGTCGAAAGCGTCTGGTGGTCGCTCCAGCAACTCTTCCAGCGAGGATTGCTCTACCGAGGCCACAAGATCGTCTGGTGGTGGGCTCAAGGGGGGACCGCGCTGAGCAGCGGGGAAGTCGGTCAGGGATATCGCCAGGTTGCCGACCCCAGCGTCTTTGTCCGCTTCCCGCTAATCGATCAGCCTGACACCTCCCTGCTGGTTTGGACCACCACCCCCTGGACCCTTCCCAGCAATCAGTTCGCTGCGGTCCATCCCCAGCTTTCCTACGCCACCTGTGAGGTCGAGGGAGTCGCTGGGAAGCTGGTTGTCGCCGAAGCCCTGGTCGATTCCCTGGCAGAGAAAACCAAGAAGAGCTGGACCATCGTCGAACGGCATTCGGGAAGCCACTGGGTTGGGAAGCGATACCAACCCCCCTTTCCTGAGCTCTACTACCAGAAACAGTCAGCTGCCGTCGGTACGACCCTCGACGGAAAGACCGAATCGATCGCCTGGCGCGTCGTTCCGGCCAATTTCGTCACCATCGATTCGGGGACCGGTCTGGTTCACTTGGCACCAGCATTCGGTGAGGTCGACTACGAGGTACTGATTGCCGAGCAACAACGATTTTCTGCGGGGGAAGGGCCACAGCTGATCTGCGCAGTCGGCCCCGATGGCAAGTTCACTCAGGAAGCCCCCGACTACCAGGGACTCTGGGTGAAGGATGCCGATAAACTGATCACCCGACGCCTGAAGGAAGATGGCACCCTCCTGCTGCTTGATCAATACCTCCACGACTACCCGTTCTGCTGGCGGGCCGAATCGGATCCGCTGATCCAGTATCCGCGCGAAAGCTGGTTCATCCGAACCACCGCCTTTCGGGAGGCGATGCTGGAGAACAACCGCAATATTGCGTGGCACCCAGAACATATTCGCGACGGCCGCTTTGGCAACTTTCTGGAATCGAACGTCGACTGGGCGCTCTCTCGTGAACGGTATTGGGGCACCCCTCTGCCGATCTGGGTCTGCGACCAGACCGGCCAAATGGAAGCGATCGGTAGCTATGACGAGCTGTTGACAAAGCCAGGATGCCAAGGCCAGGAAGTCTGGCTGGAAGCTAAGGCTAGGCAACCCCATCTGGTGGAGGATCTGAAGGTCCACAAACCCTATATCGACGCCATCCACTACGACTCCCCGTTCGCCTCGGGAGCTCGCATGCGGCGCGTTACCGAAGTGATCGACTGCTGGTACGACAGCGGTGCAATGCCCTTTGCCCAGTGGGGTTACCCCCATCGTGGCCGCGAGTCCTTCGCCGATCAGTTCCCCGCTGATTTCATCAGCGAGGCGATCGACCAGACGCGCGGCTGGTTCTACAGCCAGTTGGCCATCAGCACGATGCTCTTCGGCAAGCAGGATGGAGAAAAGCCCTCTGGCGGAAATCATCCCTACCCGCATCCCTTCAAGAACTGCATCGTCCTGGGACTGATGCTGGCTGAATGGTACGAAAGCAAGGATGGCAAACAGCGTTTCCTCACCGAAGAAGAAGCCCGTGCCGCCTGTGGCAAGGACTTTGTCGCCAAGACCGGCAAGATGTCGAAGAGTCTCCGCAACTACCGCAGCCCCAACGAGATTTTCGACCGCTACGGTGCCGACGCGCTGCGCTGGTACTTCTTCGCCAATCAGCCTCCCTGGAATTCGATCCTCTACAGCGAACGATCGATCCGCGACAGCATCCCCGAATTCCTGATGCGGCTTTGGAATGTCTTCAGCTTTTTCACCATCTACGCCGAGATCGATCGTTTTGATGCCTCCCGGCCTAGGCGTGCTCCCGCAGAGCGATCGGAACTGGATCGCTGGATGCTGGGCGAACTGGCGCTGGCAAACCAACGCTGCATCGAATCGATGGACCAGTTCGACAACTACACCGCCTGCCAAGCGCTGTCGGACCTAGTTGAAAACTTGAGCAACTGGTATGTGCGACGCAGCCGCAGCCGCTATTGGTCAGACGATCATCAGTCGCCCGATAAATGGGACGCCTACTGGACGCTGGCCGAATGCTTGACCACCATCTCCCAGTTGATCGCTCCCTTCACCCCCTTCCTCGCCGAAACCCTGTGGCAAGCCATGCGCGAGGGACTGTCTTTGGATGGGCCGCGCAGTGTCCACCTAAGCGATTATCCGATACCCGATTCCGGTCGGATCGATCCGCAGCTTAGCGAGCGGATGCGACTGCTGCGGGAAATCGCCTCTCTAGGACGCTCCGCGCGGATGGACGCCAAACTAAAGGTGCGGCAACCCCTGGCGCGCGTCGAAGTCACCTTGGCTGAGTCCACCCACCGGGCCTGGCTAGAAACCCATGATGAAATCGTCCGAGAGGAACTCAACGTCAAGGCGATCGATTACGCTACCGGCGCCAGCCCTTACATCGAGTACCAGATCCAGCCGAATTTCCGAAAGCTTGGACCCAAAATCGGGCCCCAGCTGCCGAAGCTGAAAAGTGCCCTCGCATCGCTGGAGGGAGGAAGCGTGCTGCGCGAAATGAACCAGCGCGGTACCTACCGGATGGACTTGGGAGATCAGTCGATCGAACTGGATGCAGATGATCTTCAGGTTCGGCTGAAAGCCCGTGATGGCTGGGCCGCCGCGCAGGGCAAGCAGTGCGTTGTCGTCCTGGCGACCGAAATCACCGATGCTCTGCGACAGGAGGGAATCGTCAAGGATGCGATCCGCGCGATTCAGGAGCTTCGCAAAAAGAGCCAATGCCGGTTCACCGACCGAATCATTCTCCAGATCGCAGCACCCGGCGACGTACGTCAGGCGATGGAACTCCATCAGGAGCTATGGATGGGGGAGACGCTGACGAAGAAGGTGGAGTGGGTCGAGTCATCCGAGGCACTCCAGGCGATCGATGTCGGCGACCACCAGGTAGCAATCGCCCTGCGTACCGTCGATGGCTGATGCTTCTTCCCCGAAACCACAGCCCTTGGACTCGATACCAGACGCGAGGTCATCGAGTCGGGGTGGCGATTGTTCCATGGAAAAGCACCTGCTGTTTGGACCCCGCAGATTCACGGTTCCCAGCCTGGCAATTCCGACGCCTGCCGGATCCAGTCGGCCAGGAGAGCTTCATCAAGCGTCGTTGCCTCGTAGATATCGAGGTACCGCACCTCTTTCTGCTTGGATGCGCCCGGCGGCATCGGTTTCAACTCTGAACCGCTGAAAAAGGCAACCTTTACATACTTCGTGAAGCAGTGGTAGCTGAGGAAGTAGCCATGTCCCTCGAGACCGTAGAAGGGCGAGTTCCATTTCACCGCCTTGCAGACATTGGGTACGGTGGTGCAGATGATGCGGTCCAGCTGGAGACCGACATTGCGTTTCCAGCCCGGCATCGCGTCGATGTAGGCGCTAACCGGGGCCGGGCCATCCGCCTTGGCAATCTGCGGATTGCCTCCCGATAAAAGCACGACCTTGCTCGATTTCTTCGCCATGCTGACTGATCCCTCCCGTTCCGATCGATGACCTGTGGTGAAGAAGATGGAGTGCGAATCAGGGGAAATGTAGCTGATGCTACAAATGGCGCACTCGACTTCTGGTCCGTTATCGCGATCCGCAGATGGATTTCACCTCCGTCCCCTTTATTTTCACTCCGCAGGGGTCAGGTCGGCGCGGGTGGCGTAAAGCGAATGGACGCGCCCGGTGCTCTCGAAGGCGATCCGTAGGATCCGCTTCAGCCCCCGTCCTTCGGCGCTGACGATCTTTCCGATCCCATGCAGCGGATGACGGACGCGGTCTCCTTCCTGCAGCAACAGCCGCACATCGGTCGATCCATCCAGGCTGGCTGCCGAGTCGATCGTTTTTCTCGCTTTCTTGCGATCTTCGACCATCGCGGAAAGCCGCGTGGCGATTTCGTCCTGAGGCAGCTGGCAGGCATCGTCCCAACTCTCCTGCTGGCTCCTGGAACGGTAGCCGGAGGAGTTGTCGCGCACTGGCGATTCGGTCTGATCCCATGCATCCTGGCCGGGACGCCACTGCGCCAGGGAGCTGTCAAAGTCGTCTCCTCCATACGGCGATCGCTCGCAGTAGTCGACATACTCCAACTGGTCCTGCGGAATCTCCATCAGGAAGGGGCTGGCCGCGCTCAGTCTCTGCCGGCCGAATCCTCGGTAGTCGGCCAGGCTCAGTTGCAGCATCTCCTTGGCCCGGGTCATGCCGACGAAAAGCAGCCGCCGTTCTTCTTCGTATTGATCGGGATTGTCCTTGCTCCTCGAGTGCGGCAGCACCTCCTGCTCGACCGCCACCACGAACACATGCGGAAACTCCAGCCCTTTGCATGAATGCAGGGTCATCAGGGTCACTCGCTGCGATGCCCCATCAAACGCATCCGCGTCGCTCACCAAGCTCACCTGCTCCAGAAACTGTGTCAGGCCACCTCCATCAGGATGTTGCAGATCGATCTGTTGGGCATCGGCCAGCAGTTCGTTGATGTTCGACTGGATCGACTGGTCGGGAGCTTCGCTCTTTTTTCTTTCCAGGTAGGTGACGTAGTCGGTCGCCTTCAGGAGGTGTTGCAGCATCGGGACGATGGCCCCTCGGGAGAGTTCCACCAGGTGATCGTAAAGCTTCAGAAAGTCAGCGGCTCCTTTGCACGCCTTGGGGCTAAGCAGCCGCTGAGTCACTGCGTAGCGAAGGGCGGCCAGGCACGGAATGCTTCGATCCTGTGCCAGCGCTTCCACCTTCTCCATCGCCTTATCCCCCAACCCCCGCGTCGGGACGTTGACAATCCGTTTCCAGGCCATATCGTCGGTTGGGTTCTGGACCAAGTTCAGGTAGGAGAGCAGATCCTTGATCTCCTGCCGTTGGTAGAACCGAAAGCCACCGATCAGCTGATAGGGGATGCGACGAGCCAGCAGCGCCTGCTCAAAGAGCCGCGAGTGGGCGTTGGTGCGATACAGAATCGCAAAGTCGCTCGCCTTCCGCTTGCCCGCCATCACCAGCTGCTGAATCAGCTCGGCAATCTGATTGGCTTCGTCGCGATCTGACGGATAGCGGCGAAGCTGCACGCGGGCGCCACCTTCACGCATCGGAATCAGCGATTTCAGCTTGCGCCGCTGATTGTGGCGGATCAGTTGATCGGCCGCCCCCAGGATCTCCGGCGTGCTGCGGTAGTTGTTCTCCAGTCGCACCACGCGCACCGAGGGATAGTCCCGTTCGAAATTCAGGATGTTCTCGATGTTGGCTCCCCGCCATCCATAGATCGATTGATCGGGGTCTCCCGTGACGTTCAGGTTGGGGAAATCGACCGACAGCGCCCGGAGAATCAGGTACTGTGCCTGATTGGTATCCTGGTACTCGTCCACCAGGATATAGCGATGCTGCCGATCGAGATCGGCTCGCAATTCCGGATGGCTCCGCAGCAGCGTCGCCGTATGCAGAAGGAGGTCGTCGAAATCGACAGCCGAGCATTGAAGCAGCACCGACTGGTAGGCGGGATAGATCTGCTTGAGCAGATGCTGGAGGTGGTTTCCGGTCTCCCGCTCCATCTGGTCGGGTGTAACCAGCCGATTCTTCAGTTGGCTGATGGCGCGGGCTATCTGATCGAGGTTCAGATGAGAGAGTGTCACTCCGGCAAGGCGGATCGCTTTTTCAAGAGCCCCTTTGGCATCCGATGGATCGTAGATCGAATAGCTTTCGGGGAGGCCCACCATCCGACCATAGCGACGCAGGAAGCGGGCGCAATAGCCATGAAAGGTACCCATCCATAGCTGCGAGGGTCCCACCATCTGATCCAGGCGGCTCCGCATCTCCTGAGCCGCCTTGTTGGTGAAGGTCAGCGCGAGGATGGAGTAGCTGGGGATGCCTTGCTGTAGCAGGTAGGCGATCCGGTGGGTGACGACGCGTGTCTTGCCTGAACCGGGACCGGCCAGGGTCAGCAAGGGGCCCTCGACATGCTGCACCGCTTCCCGCTGCGCAGGGTTCAAAGGGGCAAGAAGTGCTTCTCGATCCATCGCTGCTCCCCTGCCTCCATTGCCCCGAACCGTTTTTCCCCTCCAGAAAGCCCATCAAGGATCCGGCCCCTTTTGTGGGTGGGCTTCGCGGGGCTGCGAGGATTTGTCTCCGAACGAATCCAGTTCTCTGGGATTGGATATTTTACCGGGCTCTTGCTACACGGAGAAGCGAAAAGAGAATTCCTGCTGCTTGAAGCGGCAAGATTCCCGGTCGATCTGCGAACCATGAACAAACGACTGCTTGGCCGCTCACGTAGCCGTCTCGTGGCATGGCCGTCCCGGCGATGGTTATTCATCACGGGCGGGACGCCCGTGCCACGGGTAGAAATCAGGAAGCGTGGCATGGCCGTCCTGGCGATGGTTATTCATCACGGGCGGGACGCCCGTGCCACGGGTAGAAATCAGGAAACGTGGCATGGCCGTCCTGGCGATGGTTATTTATCACGGGCGGGACGCCCGTGCCACGGGTAGAAATCAGGAAACGTGGCATGGCCGTCCCGGCGATGGTTATTCAGCACGGGCGGGACGCCTGTGCCAGGGGTAGAAATCAGGAAACGTGGCATGGCCGTCCCGGCGATGGTTATTCAGCACGGGCGGGACGCCTGTGCCAGGGGTAGAAATCAGGAAACGTGGCATGGCCGTCCCGGCCATGGTTATTTATCACGGGCGGGACGCCCGTGCCAGGGCAAGAAACTTCAGTGCCACGGCAAGAAACTTCAGTGCCACGGCAAGAAACTTCAGTGCCACGGCAAGAAACTTCAGTGCCACGGCAAGAAACTCCGGAATCGGTGGATGGCACCGAGCGGTCGGTGAGTTCCAAATGGTAGGAAGACGATTAGACTGGAATGGTCTTCCCTTTTCGATTGCGATGGAGTTCTGATTCGATGCAAGATCCTTCGAACCCCTTCGCGGTCCGCCTGGACGCAGTGACCAAGAAATTCGGTGCGCAGACGGCGGTCGATGATCTCTATCTGAAGATTCCACGTGGTTCGATCTCTGGGGTGATCGGGCCCAATGGATCGGGGAAAACGACGACGATTCGATTGATCCTGCGGATCTACCAGCCCGATGTGGGGACGGTGGAGGTGCTGGGCGCACAAGGCCAGCGGATCGCTGACGATCGCATCGGATATCTGCCGGAGGAGCGGGGACTTTATCACCGGATGAAGGTCCGATCAGTGCTGCGTTTCTTTGGGCGGCTCAAGGGGATCGCCTCCCCGGACGCGACGATCGACCAATGGCTGGATCGCCTTGCGGCCAGGGAATGGGATACCAAGCGAATCGATCAGCTATCCAAGGGGATGGCTCAGAAGATCCAGTTCATCGCGGCGGTGATGGGTGATCCGCAGCTGGTGATCCTGGATGAACCGTTCAGCGGTCTGGACCCGGTGGCGATGGAGGTGCTGAAGGATGCGGTATTGTGGCTGCGTGATCAGGGGACGACAGTGCTGCTCAGTACTCATGACATGGAGATCGCCGAACGGCTTTGCGATCGATTCGTGATGATCTACCGCGGCCGCAAGGTGCTGGATGGAACGCTGGCAGAGATTCGGCAGTCGTATGGAAGGCCCGAGGTGCGGGTGCGGATGGCCAGTGGGCAGGAGCCGGAGTGCCGGTCGCTGCCAGGGGTCCGCGCGGTGCTGCCCCATGGTCCGATGTTCGACGTGTCGCTCGATTCGTACGATTCCCGTGCGGCGCTTCTGGCGCATCTGGCCAAGCAGGGGGACATCGAGCATTTTGAGTCGGTGCAGCCATCGCTGCATGATATCTTTGTCCGCATCGCGCGGCCGGCTCCAGAGGATCAGGGGGAGTGACCAATGCAAAAAGTCTGGGCAGTCGCAGTCCGAGAGTTCCTGGCGCTGGTGGGGACTCGTACCTTCCTGATCACCCTGCTGCTGGTCCCCATCATGATGTTCGGTGGGGCAGTGCTGATGCCGCTTTTGACGGTGCTGACCGGGGGCAAGACGCGCGTCATCCGTGTGGTGGATGGTACCGGCCAGGCAGCAACCGCGCTGCAGGAGGCGGCGGCCAAGCAGCAACAGATGGCGCGGGAAATGTCGCGCGGCGATGCGACGGCCGAGTCGCTGGCACCCAAGCAAGGTGATGGGCGAGGTCTGGATGCCCTGGATCGCTACGAGATCCAGGTCGATGCAAGGACCCAGCTGGATGATGCGACGCGTCGGGAGTGGAGCGAGGAGATTCGCAAGCAGAAGCTTTATGCGTTCGTCGAGATTCCCAAGGGACTGCTCGACGAGTCAGAGTCACTTCCCGCGGTTCACTGGTTCAGTCAGGAAAATGCACTCGGGGATGGCAAACGATGGGTCCGAACGACGCTCAGCGATTGGTTGCGGCGCGAGCGGCTGACCAGGCTTGGGATCGATCCCAAGCAGGTTGCCGAGGCCAGCAAGTCGGTGGAAGTGGAGTCGCTGGAGCTGTACGGTGAGAAGGGGGCTGCGGGTGGTGCGTCGACGGCGGCATCCGATGGGGCTAAGAAGTCGACGGCGGCCGAGCTGAAGTCGTTTTTGCAGCCGATGGTGCTGACGCTGATGATGTTCATGGTGATCTTCCTGGCCGCTCAGCCGATGCTGGAGAGCGCCATGGAGGAAAAGACGTTGCGAATTTCGGAGGTGCTGCTGGGGTCGGTGACACCGACGCAGTTGCTCTTGGGCAAGCTGCTGGGGAACGTCGCTGCATCGCTGCTGGTCTTCGCCTTCTACGCCACCGGAATCGCCGTGCTGCTGACAGTGATGGGCAAGACCGACTTGCTTCCGATGCGCGTGCTTCCCTGGTTCATCGTTTTTCAGGTTTTAGGGGTCCTTTTCTTCAGCTCAATCTTTGTGGCGATCGGAGCTTCGGTGAAGGAGCTGAAGGAAGCTCAGGCGATGCTGATGCCGGTATGGATTGTGCTGCTGATTCCGATGATGGTCTGGATCGTGGTGCTGCGAGATCCAGCAGGCACCCTCGCGATTGGGCTTTCGTTGTTCCCCCCCAGCGCGCCGATGATCAATGTGCTGAGGCTGGGCAGCGATGTGCAGATACCGATTTGGCAGCCACTGTTGGGGATGGTGTTTTTGCTGTTGTCGACGCTGGCAGTGATCTGGATGGCCGGGAGGATCTACCGCGCCAGCCTTCTGCGGAGCGATTCGGTGAAGAGCCTCGCGCAGCTATTCCTGCGAATCTGGCAACCGAGCCATTGACGCATCGATACCGGAAGGGCGCCAGCCGCTGCACGCTGATCGTTCGCTAAAAAAATCCTAGCGGAACGACGCCAACCGTCCGGTGGGCGCGTCGCAATATCTCGATCCTGCTACAGCAAAAAATCCCACCGCTAGCGCAGGCGAGCTGGACCATCCTGCAGCAACGTCCGTTGAAGTAGGTGGTCGAATCTCCCGCGCCTAACGTCCGCGCAGGAAGCTGAATCCCGGCATAGCATGGCGTAAGCCGCAGCTTCTTTCTCAATCCCTGTCGATTTCAATGCGATTTGATCGATCGCAATAGTTCGATCCGAATCTCGCTGGTTGGGTGCCTTGGTTTTGGTGCTTTGAATCTGCCTTCGCTGTCCCGTTCGATCGCGCGAATACCATCGACTTCCTCACCATGGCTTGCCCGCTTTTCCTTAGCGCGCCTCTGAATCTCCTCCAAATCGATCCTCAGTCGTACGCAAACGACGAATGCAACATTCAGATTCTCATGCTCCAGAATCAGCGCCTCAAAAAGGTTTTGCTCCACCTCGTCTTCCAGGATCGCAAATTCTTCCAGCATGCCCCGCAAGGCGGCTCGCCGAATCACCTGGTCCGCACCGCCTTCCAAGTCCGTAGACTGAATCTGCTCTTCCAGGCTGACCGACCAGCATCCTGGCGCATAGGAGGCTGACTCCGGGCGTCTGGCTGCTAGAAGGCTACCGTTTTTCAATTCGCAAAGAACGTGAACCACCGCCAGTCCTGGAGCGCCATCGGTGAATGCAGCGGGATTCCGAACGGCCTGCAGGCGAATGGCAAGTGATTGACTCGTCGGTAGAAGTTCCAGTCCCCGGTGAAATCCCCTTCCCAATCGCCATGTCGATCTTCTGAGTATCGCATCGGGACCTTGTATATTCCCATCTGGTCTCAGACAAATACGCCACTTCTCTTCAAGCTCCGGCCCGATCTCCCGGTCGTCAGGAATCGATGCGATGGCCAGCATGTTTCGATCGATCCGTTTCGCTATCTCGGGATCGTCGTCGATCTCTAGCGTCAAGCGATCTCTGGAAGGCACAAGAGTCGTAGTCTGTTTGCCGGAATGAGGGATCGAGCCTCCAACAAGCTGAATCAGCAAACTCCGTGCAGCGCGAGCGCGAGTGCTGTCCTCGAGCAAGTCGAGCGTCGGAAGAATCGTCTCCAATCCGACAATCACTTCGCTCCAACGCGACTTAGAAGACTGTGCGATTTCTCGAAGCGCGCCATGGATGGCAGTCCAAACAGCGGCATCCGGTCGTTCGCGCGTCGCCAGGGCAATCAGGAGTGCATCGATCGAGTCCGAGGTCGGGAATTGCCCGAGAACCGTAGCTGCCGATTGCGCTGCTGCAGCGTGCTGGTGATCGAGTACTGCGGCAAATGCCGAAAGAACCCGATTGGAAAACTCTCGCTTTCCGCGCATTGCGTCACGCACCTGGCGAGAATACTCGTGGATCGTTTGCCAGTCTGAGGGTTCATTGGGCCTGTCGCGATCCAGCAAACGAACTTCTTCGAGGATCTCTTCTTCAGAGGGAGGATCCTGGCGTTTGCGCACGGCATTCGATGCGATCCTGGCAGCTCGGCGACTTGCCTTGGGACAATCCATAATCTGCGCCAAAGTATCCGAAACGTTTGGATCGGACGAAGCATGGGATCGAAGTGCCAAGGCAAGCGGAGCCAGTACCGGCGGGTCTGCTTCTGTCGCGCCAGCTTCAATATCACGGAGCGCGACCCTAGCGAAATCGATAAGGGGCTGACGAATCAGAGACGCATCGTATTTGGTGAGCGATTCGACGATGCGAAACCTCAAAGGCTCTCTGCTCAGAAGGGAGCCAAGGACGGCGATCGATCGGTCGGCGATGGGTGCTTTCTTCGGCTCGAAGACGCGCCACAGAGATGCCAGACTGCTGACGCAAGCTACGGTTCGCTGTGCAGGGAAGCAGCGACTGAACTCGCTTCCCGGCTTGGTGATCGACTTTCGATCCATCGGAGGATTTTCTACGCGTGGGCCATCCAGAACATCGAGGATCATTCCGGCAAAAAGGTTGCTTTGGTCCTTCCTGACCAGGGCTTCCAAAGTCCAGGTTGCCATCCAGGCTCGCCAGGACTCCGCTTTCTTAAGATCCAGCATTCGCAGCAGGCAGTCGAAGGCATCATGAAGCTCCTTCTTCTTCGCCGCATCCTGCCGATCCAGAAGATATTCGTCTCCCAGCATCCTCAAAAGCATTTCGGAGATCTGCAACTCGATTGCGGTGTGGATGGTATCAAACCACATATCGACCGAATCGATGTTTTCGCGAATCGCTCTTGCGCAATTCGCCGCATCCAGCAGATCGTGTGACAGGCGCACTGGGCGCTGAGGCTCCGCGTCGTTGATCTGAATGTAGGGGGTCGCTTGAATCGCTGAGTGGATCCGCTCGGCGGCGAAGTTGGCGTTGAGCAGTTCCTTTGCAAGTAATTCGATCGGCACTCTGTAATCCCGAGACTCCAATTGCAGGTTCGCTAGACTGCGATAAATATCCTTATGGCTGGGTTCGGAGTGGAAAGTACTGGGCACCACATGAGGAGCTTCCAGGTTCAGAATCTGATGCAGCAGGTACTCCGTCAGCGAAAGACGGTCCAACTGATCTTCCAGCGTGTCGCGATGCTTGAGAAAATGGTCGATGAAGAGGGCATTGCCCAGCAGTTCTTTGCCCCGATCCGAAAGGCCGGAGTCTTGATGAAACTGGTTTGCGGCGCGGCCAGTGATATCCACGACTCGATCCGGATGCAGAATCCACTGGATCGCACTGCTCCAGATCTCCGGGCGAGCGGTAGCGATCACAGGTGCTACGGTCGCCAGTTTGCGGATCGCTTCGATTACGGGAACGTATTGGGATGAAGGGTCATCGGGTACTTGGTTCGAATCGGAGCGATCATTCTTTGAGGCCGAAAGGGTATGTTCGAGCGCATCGATGTAAAAAACAGGATAAATCCCCCACAGTTCGCCCCAGAGTTGAATGGTTTCGTCGATGGAGTCCGGTTCAGCCTGCAGGAACTCCGCCAGGGAAGAAAGTCCCTGCGTCAAGTGACTCATCGGTATATGAATTGCATCAACGAAATCGCGAAAAAACTCTCGGCATACCAGCACTGTCTTCCCTTCACCACCAGGGCCGGTGATCAGATAAAGCCCCGCTGCGGCTTTGCCATGCAGATCCTTCAGATGTCGCCAGTCGCTCAGTGTGCTCTCAGGTAGCAAATTCCGCTCCAGGCCAACCAGCCGCTGATCTGCCCACTTTCGTGATTCCGCTAGGAGGTCCAAGACGTACTGCCGCATTCCGGGGATGGCGCGCATCCGCAATTTTTCACGAGCCAGCGTGGCTGCCAGACCTTTGGTATTGATGGCGTATTCGGGATACAGGTCGGTCATCTGCTCGTCGCTGGAAGCGATAATCCCAGCCGCTAGCAGGCGATTAAAGGCTGGCCGGTCGAGAATGATGGCGCGGATCGGCTTTCCAAGCCTCTGTGCCAAAGCGACTTCCACCTGAATCTGCTCGCGAAGGGTCAGACAATCGGGATCTGCTGGATCGATGAAGATGTCGGGTGTCGTCAGGATCAGCAGTTCGCGGCTGTTTCGAATGAAATCATCCCGAATCGTGGTCCAGTCACTTCCCGGATCGGTAGAAAATTTCCCGTCGTAGAGAACCTCGGCACCAAAGGACTCCAACGCTTCCGACACCGCCTCCACTTCCAACGCATTGCGACGGGCATAAGCGATAAATACGACGTTTCTCTGCAGGTAGGCCATGGCCGGAAGCTTTCTGTTTCCAAATGACACCAGGAAGACGAGTCCATCCATTATCCTGGACTAGTACGTTCCGCTGCAATTGGATCCTGATCGAAGCAAGATGGGATTGGATGCATAGCCGAGACACCCAGGAAAAGGCATCAGTAGATGGAGGGCCCTGTGGTAGATCCAAACGTTCCAACAGTTCCTCATGGCTTTCCGAACCAGCGACCTAACCGGATTCGCCGCTTCGAACGCATCCTGAAGTGGCTCGATGGCAACTCGGCCATCCTCATCCCCGGCAGTGGCATCCTGGCGCTGCTATTCGGCGCTATCGGCGTCGGCGTGCAGAAGTGGAGCCAAATCTTCAGTAAAGCCAATCCTGGCTGGTTCGATTACCTTTCCCAATGGCTGAACTTAGCAACGACTTGCCTGTACGAGGCGGTGCAGGTTCCGATCATGAATCTTTCGATCCCACCGGGGGAGTTCAACATCTGGATCGGCCTGGCCAGGATCGCAGGCACCGCCTTTTTCGGACTGATTGCTGTCGAGGCGATCCACAAGCTGTTTCATCGATCTTTCGACGAACTGAAACTCTATTTCGATCGAAGTGAAGTTTCTCTGATTTCAGGACTTGGACGACTTGGTGTCGCCATCGCAAAGGAGGAAGGGCAACTCGGCAAACGGGTGATCGTGCAGGAAAGGGATGAACATAATTGGCATCGTACGATGGCTGAGGAAGCAGGCTGCATGGTCTTCCAGGAAAATACCAACGACGAGGAAAGCCTTCGTCGCCATATCGCTCGCAGACCTAACAGCATCCACTTGGTGACTGGTGATGATCTAGTGAATCTCAATGCCCTGGATTCGATTCGGAAAATCCGAAAGGAGTATCAGAAGCGTCATCAGAAGAGTGCAGGAAGGTGTTATTGCTATATCCACATCGAGCGGCCGCTACTGCACCATGCCTACTACCGCGCCCTCTCTCAGGCCAATCAACAGTTGGAGGAAGATCCCGATCTGGAGGTACAGGTCTTCAATATCCAACACGAAACCGCTTGCCAGTTGATCATTGAGGAACTGACGCCGATTCGACCGCGAACCGCCGACAAAGACAACGGAGAAGTCAGCGGAGAAGTCGCCCTCTATGTCGTGGTTGGCTTTGGACAAATGGGAATGGCGATGGTGAACGAGCTGGTGGAATTCGCCCATTTCGAGAATCTGAAACGCAGTCGCATCCTGGTCATCGGGGCTGATCCCGAAGAGGACTACAGGAGATGCATATCCCAGTGGCCTCGAATCGCACCCAAAGAGATTCACTTGAGACTATCCGACGTCGTATTTCAAGGCGATCGCGATTCATGGGAATGTCAGTCGGCCAAACCCGAGATCGATCAAAACCTTGCGATCGACCCGAAAGCGGTGCAGTATGCGGCCAACGTCCAGTTCTGCAAGTTGCAAAACAAAGATGGCTTTTCGATCGACGAGGTGAAAGAACTGGTCCGGCTGTGTAGGGACCCTGGCGTCTGTCCGGTGATCCTGTTTTGTCACGATGATGACGCCGAGAACTTTCGCGGGGCCGCCAAGCTGGAGAATCTGCTACAGGACCAGCATGGCATCAATCAGCCCGACGATGGTCGTGGAGGCCCAATCCAATCGATACCGATTTACTGCTTTCTACCTGACAGCCCCCCGCTACGGAAAACACTGAAACTGGCGCTTTCAGGTAACCCATATGCCATCCGCTCCTTCGGCGAAGTGGAGCATGGGATGCGGAGAGCGCATGATTCGATCGCAGACGAAGTCGCTATGGAGATTGCGCGCAGTTATGACGTTTCCAAGTGGATGAAAGACGAACTCGAACGCCGTAAGACGAAGGCGATCTCCAACAACCAACCTACCGATACCGTCCAGCCACCGAAGGCAGAGGAGTGGGACTTCTTTCCAATGAAGAAATACCGGTCCTACTATCTGCAGAAACCATTCTGGGAACAGGTTTCGAACCTGAATGCGGCGGAGCACAAGCGTGTGACAATCCAGACCTTGGGCTGGGAAATGGCCTCGACAAGAAACGAACCTGCAACCCACCCTGTCGACTTTGACCACGTTACCGACCATCGGAAAACGCTGGCAGCCAGAATGGAGCATCACCGGTGGATGGCCGAGCGATTGTTGATGGGATGGAGCTATAGCCCGCAGCGCAGCGACCATCCACCGACTCGCCCCTCGATGTGTGCTCGGAAACACCTCACTGACGCAGACTGGTTGAAGGATTACGAACAGATCGAGGCAGCTCTGAAGTACTTCGAAGAAAAAGAGATCCCGTTTCGAAGAATCTCTTGAAACCCATCTGAAACCTGTCGCATCCTAACCCGCAGCGTAAGCAAGGGAGAAGTCTCGGATAGATTCGCCGTGATATCCAGTCGATCAGGGCTTGGAGTTAACCTTCTGCACCATGTTTCGCATCTATCGGCCAAGGTTCCTAGGCGAAGGCCAGCACAATGGTATTGGGTTGCAGGGCTCCCTTTGCGGTTGGTGGGAAAGGTGGTTGGGTGTGGTGTTCCCAACCGTTGGCAGAAGCCACTGGCATCCTTTGTGCCGGCCCTATGGACCTAGGTTCTTTTCTAGCGGAACGGCGCCAGCCGTCCGGTAGGTGCGGCGCAACACCACCAACCTGCTGCAGCAAAAAACCCCGCCGCTAGCGCTGGCGGGCTGGTAAAGAGTTTTGCGGGGGATTGCAGATGTTTTGGCAAGCAACACCAGTCACAATTGCGCGTGCAAAGGGTGTCGATCTGGGATACGATTTCTGATGAGAAACCTATACTTTTCTGAGAACCTCCCCTTGCTTACGCTGCGGGTTAGGAATCGCGAGGAACAGATCATGGCATTTCGGTCCGAACTATCGCGACGGAGCTGGTTGGCGTCGGCGGCCGCTCAGGCGGTGGCGATCGGCGCTTCACGCTGCAATTGGGCTCATGCGCTCAACCAGCAGCTTCCAGTGGCCAACCGAAAACGGCTGATTCTGCTTTGGATGGCTGGTGGCCCATCGCAAATCGACTCCTTCGATATGAAACCGGGCCATGCCAATGGCGGGGCCTTTCGCGAGATCGACACGGCGGTTCCGGGGATCCGCATCTGCGAACATCTCCCCAAACTGGCCAAGTGGACTCAGCAGATGGCGATTGTTCGCAGTCTGCAGACCAAGGAAGGGGATCACGGACGCGGTACCTACTTGGTTCGCACCGGCCAGAGGCCTGGAAGCCCTGTCCGCTACCCTCCCCTGCCCGCCTCCCTGGCCAAGGCAATCGGCGAAAACGCGGCATCTCCCCAAGCAGCGGAAAACAGCGCGGATGGTACTTCGAGAGTCCCCGATTATGTCGCGATCCAGCCTCCTTCGGCGATCGAGCCGACGGCATTTGGGTCGGGCTTCTTGGGTCCCAAGCACCAGC
>JBIINB010000006.1:0-75636 GCA_044337705.1 Pirellulaceae bacterium
GCCAGAATGTTTGAAACACTAGGGAGCGTCACGGGCGGGACGCCCGTGCCACGTTTGTGTCGCGCGGCCAGCTCGGTGAGTTTGCCAGAATGTTTGAGTTGCTTTGGTCCAGCTCTCGGCAATCGGATGGAGTCGACACTTCTTGCCGGGATCGCTTCATCCCTACGGATTTCGAGCGCCGTTGACAGGGGGATTTGCTGGGACGTTCACGCGTGGCGGCATGTCGATCGGTTCCGGTACCACTAGCTGATCCGGTGGCTGGGGCGTCACCATAGTGACTGGCATGGAGGCGTCCAGCGGGTCGATTCCCATGGCATTCTGGAGCATTGCCAGAGCGATGTACCAGTCCTGCAGAGCATCGATCAGCAGCAGGCGATTCTCAAAGGCCTTGGTTTCCAAAATATTCAAATCGATCAGATTGCTTTCCCCCTCGACATAGCTTCGCTGTTCCAAAGCCAGATACCGCATCGCCAGTTCAAAAGCTTCGATCGCCGCATCGACTCGTTGCTTGGCTACCTCGAGCGCCACGCGTGCCTTTCGCAGCTCGACTTCTATCTTCTGCATCTGGAACTGCCGCTTGATGGCAATCTGCTGCAGCTTGCCTCGCGTCGAGGTAATTTTTCCTCGCGCCTTGTTTCGCGGCAGGGGAACGCTGGCCAGCACTCCAGCCTCCATTTCGAATTCGCCTTTGTCTCTGGAACTGGTGGCGGCAGGGCCCATATCCTGGGAGCCATCGAGCAGGATATCCAGTTCGGGCAGCAGTTGGTTGTTTGCCAATTGAAGATCAAGCCGCTGTTCCTGCGTCTGGAGATCCAGCAGTGCAAGTTCGGGGCGCTGCGTCAAGGCACGAGCGACCTCTTCCATCAGGTCTTCGGCGGGAAGAGCACCTGGTGCGGGAAAGGCCCAGGGCAACCAAGCGTCGTCAGGAACAATCGGTATCCCTTGATCATCTCGGAGAAAAAGCGATAGTTGGATCGCCGCCTGCTGTAGTTTTCGGCGAGCATCCAGAACCTTCAATCGTCGCTCGGCCCGCAACTGCTCGTTGAATATCGCTGCAGAAGCTTTCTCTTCCCCTTCGTCGACCAACGTCTGCACCTGATCGACTCTCATATCGGCCAAACGCAGCAGTTCTTCCTGTGCCTTGGCAACCTGCCCCGCCTGCACCCATTCCCAATAGGCCTTGGCTGCATCCAGTGCAGCTTCCAGAATCTGTGCCTGCACGATTGGGGCCGCCATGCGGACCGCTAGATCGGCTTGAAAGAGCGCCACGCGCTGCGGATCGATGGCGCGTCCCTGCAACAGAGGTTGCACCCACGAAAGGCTCAGTTCCCCCGCCTCATTCGTCTCGCGTTCCTTATACCAAGGTTGGAACTCGCCTCGCCCAATCCGATAGCCGGATGCCAGGTAACCACCCCACCAGGTGCGCCGCGCTAATTGGACTCCGTTGCGGTAGTTCTGATAGAAACCAAGTGGCTGGGAGAGGGACCACGATTGCAACGTCGGATCCCAAGCCCCAAGCGCCGACTGCCGCTCACCCGAAGCGATCATGTTCTCGTATCGGGCTTGCTGGATCAGTGGAAAGCTTCGATACACGGAAGCCATGACATCGGACAGGGTCAGTGCCGTGCCACCCAGATCATCCCCTGGTTCGGCAATCAGCGGATCGTTTTTTTTTTCGCAGCCTCCTGGGCTGCATCCGACGCAGGGGGAGCAATCGGCTGGACCGATCGGACGGGCGCCTCCTGGACGCGCGGATCCTGGAGTTGGCGAACCGGTATTTGCTGAGCTGCTAGAGGAATGGAATCGATACCTACCAGCGCGGCCCAAAGAATCCCCCACAACCACCTTCCGCGAACCGAGACAGGCGAACGGAAGGGCGGAACTGGTTTGTCGCTGCTTCCAGGAAGCAACCTTTGGTAGGGAGCGAACTGAGCCAGATCCTGAGATCGCTCCAATGGCCCCCCTTCGCTTGTCAGGGAGAGCTGGGCAATTTGGGGGTCTTCGGCAGATCGCCCTCCTTGGAACTGCTCCCCTTGACGTCGTCCGGTGGTTTGTTGGAAAGCACCGGAGGGAATCCATTCAATTGACGCCATATCTCGTATCCCAGAGGCACTCGGCTCAATTTACCTTCAAGGTTTCTCAGCAAGACCCACCCGACCGCTCGAGACCCTTGTCTCAGACGGCCTTCGGGCCAAGGCTGATCTTCTTTATCGGCCTGATAAGGTGTAACCATCATGCGAAAGTTGCCGGTTCCATCATCTGTAGGGAGAATCAGTGCGATCTTCCCCCCAAAGGTACCAACTCCCGACGACGGCCAACCGACGAACTGAATCGCAGGAAAGCCTTCAAATTGCAATCGCACTTCGTCCCCAATTTGTAGTAGAGGGACATCATTTCCTGTGATGGTTAGTTCGACCGCCAGTTGGGTTGGAACGGGAACCACGGTGAACAGGGGCTCTCCTTCTTTAACGACATCGGCTCCCGACAGCCCGATCAGTTCTTGAAGATATCCATCCCGGGGGCTAGTGATCTTCAGTCGCTCCCCGAACTCACCCAGTTTCTGTTCGATTTCCGAGATTTCCTTTCGCGTGGTGGCAATCTCGGAGAGCACTTCCTGCAGCTTGGAGGAGACTTCCCGGTTTTTCACCTGAGCTTCCTGCGTCTTGGCAAGCAGGTCTTGTTCCTTGGCGGCTCGATTCTTGAACGCTTCGATCACCTGAGCCTCACCGTTTTCGAAGTCGGCAACCGCTTTTTCAAATTCCTCTTTTTCTTTTTCGAAGTCTCGCGGGGCTTTCAGCCCGGACTCTAACAACCTAGCTGTTCGATCAAAATACTGCTTGGTTCGTTCGACCGTGGCTTCCAGACCTTTGACCTTCTCTTCACTTTGCGTCACCTTGGCGATGGCAACTTCTACCGACTCCCTTGCCGATTGCACCAGTGCATCGCCCGCCATTCGTTGAAGATCGACTGCCTGTTCGGCCAGCTCCTTTTTGGTGTTGGCAACTTCCAATTTGGCGAGCAGTTGGTTGCGTTGGGTTTCGAGTTGTTGCTGCGCCTCGGCCGCCAACGGTTCCAACTCCAAGACAAACTCTCCTTTCTTGACGAAGGTCCCTTCCCGAAGACCTTCTCGAACCTTGGCGACGACCCCCTTGGCGGTCGCTCGCTGCTGGAAGGTACGCTCCTGGGGATCGAGAGCGATCACTCGTCCGGCCCCTCGTGTTGTCTGCTGCCAAGGGACAAACAGCATTGCCAGGACGGTGAGAACCAGGAGTGCCATGGTCCAGGCGGCGATCCGACGAAGCAGCCAATGGCTTCGAACCAAATGGAGTTCGGGGAATTCCTCGAGGGATTCCTCGAGTCGCACGGGGCGTTGAACCTTGCCCAGATGAATCGCCAGATCGTGTGAACTGGCAGGAATGGCTTTCTTCAATTCCATTCCTGTTGCCAGAGGTACCGCCGTCAAATCGGGCTTATCCTCAACGTGTTTGCTCATGGCCGTCCTCCTGGGAATCGAGGAATCCCTTTGGCTTGCCCGCTCCTACACCCATTGCAACTCCGTCTCCCTGTTCGGTCAACCAGCCATCTTGTGTAGCGACGATCAAGGTCCACGGACGATCGGGATGGGCCAGCCACTGCCAGAGACTTTTTCGGCTGCTAGCCGAAATACGGTCGAGTGCATGATCGATCAACAGCAGACGAGGCTGGGTGGCAATGGCGCGAGCCAGCATGAGGCGTTGCAGTTGTTCGGAGGTCAACGGATCTCCACCCATCAGCAATCGGCTTTCCAGACCCTGTGGCATCGCGGCGATGGTTTCGTCGAGTCCCACGGCGAGAATTGCATCTCTCAGTTGAGCCAAGGTTGCATTGGAGGAACCGACTCGCAGGTTCTCCAGAAGGGAGCCTTGAAAGATCTCCGGTTGTCCCACATACGCGATGCCGCTTGCGGAGCCGCAACGAGCCAGCTCGCGCACTCCCCAACGATCGACAAATAGTTCTCCATGATCGGGGGATCCTCGTCCGGCCAGCCATCGCAGCAAGGCGGAAGAGGACTCGATATCCCGGCCTCGCAGCACCACCCTTTGGCTAGCTGCGACATAGCCCGCCTCCCATGACACATCGACTCCAGGACGACTGGACGCCAGGTCGCTCCAGGCGGCTTCGGCCGGACCAGTCGGTAAACCGCCGGCCATCGGGGCCATTGGTGCGGGAATGTCCAAAAGGTGCCCCACTTTGTCGACGGAAACCAGCAGATCATAAAAGGTTTCCAAGGTTTTCCCAACCTTCGCAAAGGCGCTGACAATCGCTGTCACGACCAATTCACTGGCGACCAGCTGGCCAAGAGTCAACTGGCCGATCATCACCAAGTAGCCTCCCAGTCCCAGAAGCACTGTCGAGGCAACGGCCTGAAGTCCTACAGAGAAGAACATCTGGCGAAGGAGCAGGATGAAATGCGATCGCCTGGCCACCAGATACTGGAGCATCGCCTGATGGGCGCGCCCCTTAGCAAGCTGCGCTGCCTCCTCCCCTTGAAACGTAGCCGGAATCTTCGCCAGATTCTGTAGCCAATGGCCCAGTTCGTACTTCGATATCGACTCCGCGGTCGCGGTACGTACCGCGCCACGCCCGAGTAGGTAGGTGATGATGGTCAGACAAAGGACCAGGACGATATCAAATCCAAGCAGAAAGGGGTGGTAAAACGCAAGGAGCGTCAAGCCGATGACGGTCGACAGCACCAGATTGATACCATCCAGCAACACCGTCGCGAACGACTTCTGGATCGTCGGAACATCGAAGAATCGATTGAGCAGTTCGGGACCGTAGACTCCGTTCCAGGCTTCCGTGGGTGCCATCGGGATGCGTCGTACCAAATCGCCGACAATCCGGATCATGACTCGTCGCTGCATCATTTCGATGACGGTAAATTGCAACAGACGCATGACCCCTGCAAAGAGCAGCAATACGAACAGCATTCCGGCAAGAATGAGCAAAGGCTGCAGGTAGCGACCAAAGGCGACGGTTGTCACCGTCCATTCAACGGCCAGAGGCGTTGCCAACTGCAATATTCCAGCCACCACTCCGAACAGAATCAGGCTCAGTAGATCACTGCGTTCCAGTTTCAGGATGGAACCAAGCCGTCGCAGTGGAGAGATGCTTCCATGCGCTACGTGGCCACCATGAGCTCCGTGGCTATCGTGGCCCCCGTGATGCCGATGGTCGTGAAGCCGATCCCCTCCTGCGGATTCCAACGCAGCACGTCGCATTACCAATCCAACACGACCAGTCTGCCGACCCCATATTCGACGCCACTGACGGATCGACCAAGTGCAGGTCTTCACCTCCCCACCTTCCAGTCTCACACCCTCCAGTCGGCCCCCAACCACTCGCAGCAAAATCCACCAGGGTCCCTCATGCCACTGAGCCGATCCATTGTCTATGCTGGCAGGGACGGCCACTGGAAACTGATCGCTTGCCATCTGCCAGATCTGCTCGCCATTCAGTTCCATCGGCGAGAAAACGACAGGTCCCTTCCAGGAAAGAAACTTGGACATTGCGGGTAGATCTACCGCCAAGTCCCCAGTGGCCGTGGGGATCTGTTCCAAAGCGGCTTCCAAGACCGAAGGTTCATAGTCCAGATGGAGCTGGGGTGCGACGGCTTCAATCAAACGCATCCACCATCGCGTCAACTTTTCTCCTTGCCAAGCAGGACTTTCACGACCTGTTATCTGCTGCGCCATTGGTTCTCCCCTGCCAGGTACCGCGACTTCCGGAATCCCTACCAGCGATCTTCGCGTTACGGAATACCCCCGGGGGCCGGTTCGGTCATGAAGAAATTGTGGAGCACGCCCGCTCCCCCGCTCGGATCTTTCGAAGCTTCATAGGCTCCGAAGAACTCCTTATTTTAGCTACGTAAGGTGCGAAAATAAGTTATGTTATCTCTGCAATCGAGTCTTTTTCTTGAAAAACTTGAATGTTTAGCTCATAGCAATCATGATCAAAGCTCCTTAGGGAGCCAAAGTTATGATACCGCGTCGCCGATCCTTGCCCCGAAAACCCCTCTTATTGGTAGGGTGGCGTGAGTGGATAGCACTTCCTGAGTTAGGTATGGGGTGCATTTCGGCGAAAATTGACAGCGGAGCAGAAACCAGCTCTCTGCACGCGATGCAGGTGACCACCTTCCGCCGCGGGAAAATCGACTGGGTCCGTTTCCAACTTCCCGCTTCTACCCGCAATTCTTCTGGAATTCAGAAAGAGACTCCTTTGCTGGATGTGCGGCAGGTCCGATCTTCGTCCGGCCACCTTTCGCTTCGACCGGTGATTCAAACGGTCATGGAAATGGGTGGTGAGCGGTGGGTCATTGAATTGACCCTGGCGAGCAGGGAATCGATGGGATTTCGAATGCTGATCGGACGCCAAGCCATTGCAAAGCATTGCTTGGTCGATTGCGGCAACTCATTCTTGCTGCCGAGGCCGCCTGGGGTAACCCAAACCCGCGACGAGTGCTTTTCATCATCCCAAATAGTCAGCGGCCCTCTGCAGTGACTTTGCAATGGACTTACCGGTCGCTTGAGAGTCCAAGACCACTGAGCCCCCCTAATGCTTGG
The DNA here is from genome assembly GCA_044337705.1 of Pirellulaceae bacterium. GTDB lineage: Bacteria > Planctomycetota > Planctomycetia > Pirellulales > Pirellulaceae > JBEISR01. The sequence goes on from JBIINB010000006.1 coordinate 6,603, forward strand.
CGGCATTTTGTCAGCCTAGAGCTGAATGAAAACAGGAGTAGGACCTACAGCAAATAGGCCCGAAGGGTGGAAAGTCTAAGCATTCCCAGATCCGGCTATCGCCTGCTCGATTCGTCCCAGCGAGGTTTCGGCCCCCAAGAGTTCCATCGCCTCAAATAGGCCTACCCCGGAACTCTTTCCAGTGATCGCCAATCGCAAGGCGTGGACCAATTGCCCGAACTTGGCGCCCTGCTCTTCCAGCCACTGCTTCGTGCTTGCTTCCAACGGATCGGCCTCCCAGGTACCGAGCCTCTCGCTGAGGAAACGGTGGTAGCCGGCAAGCAGTTTTTGTGCGGCTGGGTCGTTGCGATACCGCTTCTCCCAGGCCTCCTTATCGATGGAAAGTCGGCTTTGGGTCTCGAAAAATTCCTCCAGCTGCAGAATATCGCCTCCCATCTTGATCCGGTCCCCGGCCACCTCCAGCAGTCGATCGACCTTGGCGATCTGGATGGGTGTGGCTGATACCAAAGGGGGCATCCATCCAAGATGGCTGAGGTATCCCCAGACCAGCTCCCTCCTCCGCTCCACCGAAATCCGCTGCATCCATCTCGACTGGAAAGCCAACAGCTTCTGGCAATCGAAACTCGCAGGAGACTTCTGCACCCGCTCCAGCGAAAAAGCCTCGGTTGCTTCTTCCAGGGTGAACGATTCGGTCGAATCATCCAGCGACCATCCCAACAGCAGAAGATAATTGAGGATGGCTTCCGGTAGAAACCCGATAGAGCGGTAGAAGTCGACTACAACGGGATTGAAAGTTGCCGGCGAAATCTTCCATCCCATCTTCTGAGCGATCTGCTCGCCGTGCTGATATAGAGAGGCGAAATCTTTCTGCTTGAGGTACTTATCCAGTTTCCTCTTGCTCATCTTGGCACTTCCCCCCGGCTCGGCCACATAAGGGAGGTGGGCATAGACGGGGAGGGGATATCCCAACGACTGCGCGATGAAAATCTGGCGTGGAGTGTTTGGCAAATGCTCTACGGCGCGCACCACATGGGTAATTCGAAAGTCATGGTCATCGACAACGCTGGCCAGGTGGTAAAGACATGTTCCATCGGCACGCTGGACCACATGATCCTGCTCCTGTGCCCAATCGAATGCCACATCCCCCCGAACCACATCATGAAACATGCACTGGCCGTCGCGAGGCATCTTCAGTCGGACTGACGCAGTTCGCCCCTCTGCCTCCAACTGTCTGGCATGCGACTCGTCTTTGGCCATCCATTTTCGATCGTACAGAAAAGGCCTCCCCTCCTTCTCTGCCGCCTCCCGCTGCTCCTGCAATTCCTCGGGTCGCGCGTAGTCGCGATAGGCATACCCCGTTTCCAGCAGCCGCTTCACTTCCGCCTGATACCTTTCCATCCGCTGCGACTGGTAGTAGGGCGCGTGAGGTCCACCCACTTCCGGACCTTCATCCCAGTTCAGCCCGAGCCATCGGAATCCCTCAAGGATCGGCTGCAAAGCTTCCTGGACATTGCGCTGTTGGTCGGTATCATCGATGCGCAATAGGAATTCGCCACCAGCTTTTCTGGCGAGCAGATAATTGAATAGCGCCGTGCGGACTCCACCAATATGCAGATAGCCCGTAGGACTGGGGGCAAAACGCGTCCGGATCGTCATCGGCTCTCCTTGTTGTGTTAGCTGGAGCGGACCGGCTGGTCGGAACCGCTCATTCAGTAAAACGTTTCCTCGCCAGGACGCAAGCCATCTAAACCAAGTCGTCTAGTCGCACCGGATACCCGACCGTCGACGGAATAAGGCAGGAAACCAAGCCAACCGTAAAGGAATCGTCCAATGACACCCGATTCGAACCCATGGACCGTCATCGATCTGGAGTCGCTTCCAGCGGTCCCCTGCCCCTGCGGATTGGCGCGCCGCGGCCTCCAGGAATGCACTACCTTCCCCGGTACCATCCACCGCACCACAATCACCCAAGATGCCCAAAAGCACTGGCACCAAAGGATGACCGAGACCTACTACATCCTTCAGTGCAGCAGCGGTGCCGCGATGGAATTGGACGACCAGCACATTCCGGTCCGCCCTGGAATGTGCATCGTCATCCCACCGGGAGTCACCCATCGCGCCATAGGCCAGATGGAGATCCTGAACATCGTGGTTCCAAAGTTCGATCCCCAGGACGAGTTTCTGGTCGATGCTTCCGCTGGTGGATGACGCTGCCTAGCAGGCTGTTGCAAATGGTCATCGTCACCATCTTCAACCTCTCCAGGCGCAGAACTGCCGGCCCTTCGGACCTGAGGACGAAATCGTCGGACTCGATTGTGGATTGCATTACAGCCCCGAAGGGGCGACACAATGAATGCCGTGGCTCTCAGAGCCACTGAAATGGTGGATACCGAAAACTTTCTTAAGGCCCGAAGGGCCGACACTGTAGTTATCACCCAGGCAACGAATTTTCTCAAGCTTCAGAATTCTTCACGAGCAAGACCTGGACGAGAAGGAAGCAGGAAAATCCTAAGGGATTAAGCAGAGCTCTAAGCGGCTCGCAAATCTCGTATCGCCTCCGTTTTGCGTCGCTTCCTTGCGATCTCAAGCGGCCCTTGGAATTCTTCAACGAGCAGCTAGGGCAGCACCCCGCATGTGGAGCTTGCCGGGTAACGCAGTCGATGGTGCCGCTGGTACTTTTCCAATCAGTCCAACAAAGAATTGAAGATGGCTTTCTGATCAACATAAAGCGATCACGCAACCAAGCCGCATGCCCGAGTGGCACGGATCGATGGGAGCCTCGCCCTGAGCTTATCGAAGTGAAACCAAGATGGTTCGTTTCAACGGCCTGTTATCGGGCACCGGCTGGGGGTGGAATGTACTGATAGGAGCCGCCGTTTTCCTCAGCGATTTTTTTCAGCGATGGTTCGTATTGACGAGTGTAGAAGCCCAACGTGTGAATCGGGACTTTGACCTGCTCCCCGAGCAGCAGATCGACCACACGATTGCTTCGACGCAGATGCGCCGCCACATCGACCTTGGTCTCCCCATCGAAGAGCAGGAAAATCGCGTCGGGAGATAACTCAATCGCTCGATCGAGTGCATCGTTGGGGGGCCGCCCGCCTCGAATCGGGACCCGCTGCACCCATCTGGCCGTACGCTCGAGATTCTCCGGTGTCGGATAGACAGGAAGCGACTCGGGGACATCCCCATGCAACGTCATCGCCTCGACCTCTTCACTGAAAAAGAAAATGTAGTACCGCTGATTGCTCTTCAGCTGGTGAATGCTTTTCATCAACTCCGTCTTGGCCGCTTCAAAGGCTCCCATCCGGCGCATGCTGCCCGAGCTGTCGACGACGAAGCAGAAGGTGTTGCCTTCCGCGCTGGATCCAAAGAACTGAGCTCCCGAAAGTCGCTTTGCAAGCCCAGTGGTCGCCCCGCCACCTAACTGCCGACTGCTGGCAGCGATCACCGGAACTCCTTCTCCCGCCAGATCCGAACTCCATCCTGGCACCGAAGACAATTCCGGCGCCACCGCCAGATCCGACGAGACCGCTTCGACCGGTTCCGCATCCACCTGCAGCTCGTCGACCTCCATCGGCACGGGTGCATCGAAAGCAAAAGGTTCTTCATGACCAGGTGACGCAGTCAAGCCAACGCTGGGTGGCTCTGCCAAACGATAGGTCACCAGGGCCAAAAGAGGCACCAGGACAGCGTGCAGTCCCAAGCTCAGCCACCAACCTGCCAGCCTTTTGGGTTGCGCCAACTGATCTCGATCTTCCTCGACCTTCGTCAAGGCACCCGGAACTCGCCTAGCCTCCACGAGTCTCTTGGGTGCTGGGACACTGCTGGCAGGAAGTCGAATGTCCTTCCTAGGCTGGGCCGATACCGGTCGCTTTGAAGCTCCAAAGGATTCCACCGTTGCCCCGACCGACCTGGTGGATTCTTTCTTACTGACCGGCGTCAGACCAGCACCCTGCCGCGAGCCGACGCGGTGATGGGCTTGGATCGATGAAGGCGGAATCGACTTCGATGCGGCTGTTGGAGGTTGAAGGGGCGAGGTAGCGGGGAATGGAGCCGCGTGTTGTCTGTGTGGGGGGCGGGCCACCAAGGCGCGGCGTTCTGCTGCAAGGATCATCAACTGCCACGGATTATCTTGACCTTGCGATCCAGGAAACTGGGAAGGTCCTTCGCTACAGGAATCGGTGCATGTCCGGAGGGGTGTTGCAGTATCGACTCTTGATAGATCGCGAGCTTCGCACAAGTCGAGACTCGGCATCGACGCGTCAGTCCGTCGCGGCGGCGCTTGGCCAACCTGAGCATCCGTCGTCATCCGGTGCCGAGTCAACCATCGCTCCAATTCGCCGCGATCCCCTCCCTTGGCTCGCTCCAGAATCGCCTCCAGCTCGATCGCCTCCGCTTCGTACCTGGCCGCTTCATGGCGAAGCCGCAGGGCGCGCAGGGCTAGGCTGGCCTCCTGGATCAGCTCGGATCCGGTGTCGATTTGTTCTTTAGGATCCATCGATCCGCCCGAGCCCTTGTCTGGGAACCAAAAACCAGCGACCACCGAATTATAGGGGATCCGCTGTTGCGGGGAGAATGCGAAGAGCGGTTGGATGGCGTGTGGCGGGCGGCGGCGGGAACGTCTCGGATGGACAGTTTGTTCAGAAGGACCATCGCGGCAGACACCGGGTGCCAAGCCTCTTATCAGCGATCCCCCTGGTACTCGCACAGAACCGCCAGGTTCGAACAGATCTCGGCGGGCAAATCGAGGCTCACCTGAAAGATCGCCTCCAGCAGCTCCGCAGGCCAGTCGGCCATCTGACGGTTGGAGACCAGCTTGACCATGTACCCACCACTCCTGATAACACGAAATCCTCCTGCGCGGACATCCGATTCCAGCTCGGCGATATTGTAGACGCGACGATGGCCCAACTGCAGATCTTGACCATGAAGTTCGTTGCGTTGTTTGAGAAGTCCCATCTGGACTCCGATGCGCCGGTGGAGCGAATCGGCATTGGGCACCGTCAGCAGCCCCACCGCTCCAGGCTTCAGGCTCTTCCCGATCTGACGCAGCACCGCGACCGGATCATCCACATGTTCGAGGACATGATTCCCCAGCAGCACATCGAATGGTTGCTGCGAATGATAGTCTTCGAAAAGCGAATGCACCACCTGATAACCATCCTCCGGGTCATAAGCTTCATCGATCACCTCCTGGCTTCCTTCGACCACCAGCAGGCATTCAAACAGGTCGGACACCCCTTGAGCAACGTAGCCATCCCCGAGCCCTAATTGCAGCGCCCGCCCTTTGGGCAGGTTCAGTTGGCGCATGAGGTCGACAAGATTTCGGCTGTTGATGTCTCGATTGACTCGCCCGGCCTCCGTACGGTAGATCTCGGCTGTTTCCTTCAGCCGCTTGCGTTCCTCTTCAGTTCCCATCGATCGGACCTCAATCCCAAAGACTAAATCCTGTCACTGAGCCCACGAGACCATCTCGTAGAACTGTCTTACATTCACGCTTTCTCGATACCTTGACCTGAAGTGGGGCAACGCACTTTGCACCATCCTCAATCGACGGCGCTGGTGCATATGGCCAGTTCCGGCCGCACGCCCTGCAAAGGCCGTCCAAATTTTTTCTGGTACTGAGTAGAAAGGAACGCCATGATCTTTGGCACCATCTTCCGATAGCCGAACTTCTCGATCCCCAGTTGATGACCTCGCGCAGCGATCGCTTGACATTCGTCAGGATGGTCCAGATAGTACCTGATCTTCCTGACGCAATCCTCCGCATCGCGGAAGCAAACAGCTCCTCCCGCCTTCTCTAGCCATTCGATATTGGGTGCGTACCTAGTCAGCATCATGCCACCGGTAGCCAGGATTTCCTTGGTCCGCAGGTTGAGATTGACGCCCACCGCGGTATCGACATAGTCATTGAGTACGACCAGCGATGACTGGTAGAGCTTCAGCATCTCCGTCCCACCGATCAATCCCTTGTGACTGGCCATCAGCGAGGGAGACACCGCTTCTTCCACTGGTGCATGCCCCCACCATCGGAACTCCGGGATCACCTCGGCTACCCGTTGCATCAACTCTCGCTTTGTTCGCTGCTCGGGGTTTCGCAACCCACCGACAAAAACCACTCCACTCCTTGGGATGGAATTCTCGGACAGATCCTCCGCCAGTCGTTCATCCACGCCATACTCGATCAGGAAAGAGGGGATACCCTGGCTCAGCGTGAAGTGGTGGTATTCGGAGGTAAAGTCGAGCATGGCGTCGCACCTGTGATACATCCAGTCGACTAGGTAGCGGAGATTGCAGCCGACCAGTCCCACGATCAGGCATCGATCCTTGTACTTTTCGAACATGCGATTGCCCAGCGTCGTGGGTTCCTGCAGGAACAGCACGTGAGGCTGAAACTGTTCGATGTACTGTTCGATACGCCATTGCCTGCGACATGCCTCCAACCTCGCTCGCCGGTTGCTGCTGACCAACGTCTTGAAAGGAATGTCGCGCAGGGCCACCTGTAGGGCTCCCCACGTCGACTTCGACCGGGAGCATTTGAGCAGGTCTCGTTCCACCAGTTCCAGCATTTTCTGGTCGGTGACGACAAAATCGCGAGCATCCCATCCGGCTTCGCGCATCGGGAATGTGAAGCAGTCATAGGTGTAATTGCGGATCGACATCAGCCAGCGAGAGTACAGGAAATAATCCATCGATGCGATCTCAGCCGCATGGATCGACTGCTGCTCCCTGAGATGTTCCAGTGGGAAGGCATGTCCCAGCTTGAGCAGCCGAGTGGTTTCACCTGATGCCATCAAGCAGACTCCATGGCGTACTTCCGATGGAAGGATCGGGATCCCCAGCCGATCGCCCCATCGAATCGATCGCAGCCAACCTTTCCACGATGCAGAACAAGCGCCTCTTCAAAACTTAGCTGGCAGCACCGAGGCGTATCTGATCGGCAACATACTGAATCGCTTCGGGAGCCATTTCAGGATAGATCGGCAACGAGAGGATTTCGTGCTGGTGGCGATAGGCTACAGGGAAATCTTCCGGCTGATGATTCAAGTAGGAGTAGGCGGGATAAAAAGGGAGTGCCTTGGGGTAATTGAGCACCGTGGCGATACCGGCGGAAGCCAGCTTGCGCTGCAGGTTGTCCCGGTCGGTCGAACGGATTACATAAAGATGGTAGACGTGTGTCCTGTCGGTGGCGATCTTGGGAATCTGGATCCCCGGAATCCCGGCCAGCAGAGCGTCGTAGTTGGCTGCGACTTCCTGCCGACGTCGGGTCCACTGCTCCAAATGCGGTAACTTAACCGACAGAATCGCAGCGTGCAGACCATCCATCCTGCTGTTGATTCCCTCCATGACGTGATTCCCCTTGCCGCCATGACGCGCGTAGGTAGCACACCATTCGGCCAGCCGATCATCGTGGGTGATCAGGCAGCCGGCATCTCCCATCGCCCCCAGGTTCTTCCCCGGATAAAAGGAGAAGGTTGCAGCCGTTCCCATCGTCCCGACCATGCGCCCCTTGTATCGTGCCAAATGCGCCTGGGCGCAATCCTCGATCACCCAGAGCCCCTTTCGCTTGGCGATCTCCAGAATGGGGTCCATGTCGGCGGGCTGGCCATACAGATGCACCGGAATGATCCCGACGGTTCGGCTGGTAATCTTCTCTTCGATCTTTGAGGGGTCGATCGTGAATGTATCAGGATCGGTGTCACAGAAGACAACTCGCCCTCCGGCCTGCGTGATCGTCTCCGATGTGGAGATCCAGGAATGAGCGGTGGTGATCACCTCATCCCCTTGCTGGAGCCCAAGGCCTCGCATGGCGATATAGATCGCATCGGTCCCATTCGCGCAGGAGACGCAGTGCTTGATCCCCATCGCCGACGCGTAATCGACTTCGAACTGATCGACATACTTCCCGCGGATGAAGGCGCTCTCCTGAATGACGGAGGCGATCGCGTGGTCGATCTGCTTCTGAATGGTGAGGTACTGTGCGTAAAGATCGACGAAGGGGACTTTCATGCTGCGGGACTTCCAGAAGATTGAGTGATCCAATTGGCTAAATGCGAAGGCTGATCCAAGAGAAGGTCTGGATTCTCTTTAGCGAGTATAATCGCGTCTCGAATTCCGAAAGCGACAGCCACCTGCCGAAGCCCCAACTTTTTCCCTGCTCTCAGATCCGTCTCGGTATCTCCAACAAACCATCCTGATTGAGGCTTCCCAAATGTTCGCTCGACAAGCAGCACTTTGACGTCGTGCCGGTCCGGACCAGCCGCATCCCCCGACTCCGAAAGCACCTTCCGGAACCAGCGATCGATCCCCAAGTGCTTCAGTTGCGATTCCAGTTGTGGACGATTGTTTCTAAGAGTTACCAGCACCAGTTTCCCGCAATGGGGAGATCCAGCAATCGCATCGCGAACTTCGGGCCAGACATGATCGAAACGCCAATAGTTTTCCGTCTCAATCAGCGAAGCTCGTCGATGGCGGAACTCTTTTTCCAGCGAATTGGAGAGCCGACTGTCTTCCAGAATCTTGCCGTCGGCCTGGCGTGATTTCTTGCGAGACCAATAGTCATCCTTCGGCAGAGGCAATCCGCCGAGGTCAGTGACCAAATCGCTGTAGATGCGGTGGAATTTCTCCGACACGTCGAGGATTGGTCCATCGAGATCGAAATAGAGATAAGGGGATTGGTTTTCTTTTTCCAAGTGCTGATCGACCACAAATACGCTCCCAGGTCCCGACAAAAAACGGCTGCTGCTGATCCGGCACCCGTTGCCGGTCTCTCTCGGATTGGCAAGGAGATCGCCTTCTCCCCTACTCGCCTCCCGAGAACATTTCCTCCCAGTAGCGGACCATCAGCACCCCCGCTCGCGTTCGTACCGGAGCCACCTCCTGGCCCAGCAGTCGCCGGATGATCATCAGAGGAATATTGGCGCCCGCATGGACTGTCAGCATCAATCCACCAGCCGGAAATCTTGGATTGAGCTCGATGAAACAGGGCTCCCCTTCTTCGACAAAGAACTGGATGTTCCCAGGCCCCACCATCTCCAACCGATGGCAGATCTCGCGGGCCGCCCCCTCGACTCGTTCGTTCCGCTCGGTCTTGCCTCGCACCGATTGTCCGGCCTTCACCTGCAGACGGCTTCGCGGGGAACAGACTAGGCACTTGTGGTCAAAATCGCAGAGCAGATCGACCGTATACTCCTGACCTCGGACCCGTTCCTGATACAGGAGGTCGGGAAACTTCCCGGTGTAAAAAGCCCAGTCCTTTTCCGTATCGATGAATACCAGCCCATCCGATCCACTCGACAAATTGCGCTTTCCGATCACCGGCACGCCGGGCCAGGGTCCACTGGAATCGTAGGCCTTGGGGGTGCGGATACCCAGATCGGAGACAATCTGTGACATCCGTGGCTTATCGTTGGCGATACGAATAGTTTGCGGAGCCGCCAACATGGCCCTGACCCCTTGCTGGCTCAACTGTCCCATCATGCTCGAAACAACTTCGATCTCCTTCGAATAGACAGGAAAGAGAATCTGAGCCTGAAAGGTCTGGCACGCATCGAGCAATCGCTGGGAGTAGCCTGGGTCGCTGGCACGAGGCAACAGACCATGTCGATCGGCCATGCGGAGACCTGTCGCGTCAGGATCGCAATCGACGGCCAGGATCTCCACCGGGATCTCGGACTGATTTCTCAATGCCTTGATAAGGCTGACGGCCGAAGCCGTTCCAGCGCTGGTCACCACCACTCGAACTGCGTCCATCGGATCCGCCTTACTCGCCTTGACCTGATTCCAGAATGCCTACCACCTTCCGCGCGTGATCCGGTCCGGCGATGCAAGTCGCCTTCCCTTCGATGCAGTCAAAGTAGTGATCCACTTCAACCTTCAATGGCTCCTTCCAGGAAAATGCCGGAAAGAGAATGTCCCCGGTGCGGTGGACGAACTGCGGCATCGGATTGTCATAATCCATCGACTCACCAAGCACGGCCTTGCGATCGATCCCCTTGTCGTAGATCGCGATTTTCTCGTCTGCCACGTCATCGTAGACCACCATCTTCTTGCTTCCGACCACCGTCAGTTTTCGGACTTTCTGAGGGTCCAGCCAACTGACGTGGATGTGAGCGAGCACTTTGTTCGGGTATTCCAAATTCATGAATACCACGTCGTCGATATTTTCCTGGACGAAATCCATGCCACTTCTTTTGACGCTCGACGGCACTGGATCTCCCAAAAGGTACTGAATGATGCTGATATCATGCGGCGCCAGGTTCCAAAGGGCGTCGACATCGCTGCGAATCCGACCGAGGTTCAGTCTCTGGCTGTAGATATAACGAATTTCGCCCAACACCCCTTTGTCGATGCAATCCTTCAAGTAGCGAACGGCGGAATTGAACAGGAAGGTATGACCGACCATCGCCAGCTTTCCTACCTTTTTCGAAAGGTCGGCGATCTGATCGATCTCCTGCACCGAAGTCGCCATCGGTTTTTCCACAAGCACGTGTTTGCCGCTTTGAAGCGATTTGCAGACCAGATCAAAATGAGTTGCCACAGGGGTCGATACCACCACCGCGTCGATCGACTTATCGGAGATGATCGCATCGGCGGCGTCGGAAACATGAATGGAAGGGTAAAGCCCCTTCACGAAATCCCGTCGCTCCTGGGACAGATCCACCACGGCTGCCACTTCGCATCGGGGGGAAGTGGCCAAAACCCTCAGGAGATTAGGTCCCCAGTAACCGACTCCAATCTGAGCGACACGTATCATGAGATGATGGTCCCAGCGAAAAGATGACTCTTTGAATTCGATCAACACCAAGCTCAAAGCGGCTCCGAGCACTCCCGGGAACTCCACCGCATCGCTTCCTTCACCGACCTGCCTGTCACTGCGGACGGCTCGCCCCCCCCAATGCCTCGGAACGAACCCATGTCGGCTCTACCTGGATCCTTCGGGTCAGCTTGCCCATCCTCGCGCCCGAAACCCGAACTCGAAACGGATGAAGTCCTTGATACCTGGTGATGCAGGTAAGCGTTTTGCAGTCGAGCGCTACAATCACAAAGCTGTAGTTTCCAGGATTCATTTCCAAGGGGCCAAGCGGTACGGTCACCTCATGCACCCCCGGTCCGAACTCCATTTCTTTTCCATCGGAATCCATCCAGGGAAAACTGACCAAAGAGTAACTGGTCTCGTCCGCGATGCAGGGAATCAAATGGCAACGTTCGACTCGGGAATCGAGTTCAAAAACGATTTTCAATCTACCCTGGGACCCTTGGACGACCTGCGGAATCCCTCCGATCTCTTTCATTTCAGGCGCATCGAGGACCAGTTCCCGCACCACCATGCCTCCAGTCCCCGAAAGGATCGCGGTGTTCTTCACCATCTGGCCATACTGATCGACCGCTTCACCAATCGCTCGGGTATCCAAAGCCACCCTGCCATGCTCCAAAAGGATCACGCGATTGCAGAAGGAAGCGATCGACTGCATGTTGTGCGAAACCAAGATCACTGCCGCTCGAGCCGCCATCTGGCGGACTCGGTTGAGCGATTTGATCACGAAGGCGACGTCCCCGACAGCCAGCACTTCATCGAGAATCAGAACGTCTGGATCCATCGCCGTCGCTACGGCGAACCCCAAGCGGACGGCCATCCCCGAGCTATAGGATTGGACGGGCGAATCGATGAACTCCTCAAGCTCCGAGAAGGCGATGATCTCATCGATCCGCTCGTCGATCTCCCGTTTGGTCAAACCAAGCACCGCACCATAAACGTAGATGTTCTCGCGTCCGGAGAGAATTGGATTGAAGCCTGCTCCAAGAGCGATCAGGGCGCCTACCCGACCACGCACCTGAATCCGTCCTGAATCGGGGACAATCAGGCCGTTGATCATTCGAAGCAGCGTCGTCTTGCCCGCACCATTATGGCCGATCAAACCAAGACATTCACCCCGACGCAGCTCGAACGAGATATCCTTCGATGCCCAGAACTCCCCTTCTCGCAGACCGATCTTTCCCGAAGCTGCTGATGATCGCCGCCTGGAAGATGGCAGCAATTCCCCGACAATATCCTGCATTCCATACCAAAGCGATCGCTTGAGACTTCGACAGAACCGCTTGGAGACCCCATCAACGCTTACCAGAAGATCCGCGGAAGCGATGGTATCTACTGCGGTTTCTCCCGCCAACACCTGTCCGACAGAGCTTGTCATCCTCCCATCCTTTCGATGATGCGAGGCATGATCAGACGGAAGCAGATCAATCCCAGGACCGCAACCAGGCAACTGAGCAATGTCACGATCAGGGCAAACAGCCATCCGTCCAGAGTTTGACCTGTCAGGGAAGCTCGAGCCGACGTGATCAGAGGAGCTACCGGATTCCAACGGCTCAGCCAACCGGCCCAACCAGTCGTCCTGGCTGGATACACCACCGGCGTCAGAAGCATCCAGAACTGCGTCAAAATCGGAAGCGATTTAAGAACGTCTCCATAGAGTCCGCCGACCGGTACAAGAGTCAGTCCGATGGCGAAGCCCAGGAAAATCAAACCGATCGTCCAGACCGGAAGTGTCAGCAGTCCCACACCCGGTACAATCCCCCAGAACCCAAGTATCAAAGCGATCAAAACCAACCGGATCAGGAAGTTGAATCCGACTGTGTAGAGACCCGCCACCAGAATCGCTTCTCGCGGGAAATTGATTTTGGACAACATCGACTTGGCCGACATGATCGCCTGAAGAGGCGATTGCAACGCTTCGGCAAACGTCTGCCACAGCAGCGTTCCAATCATCGCGAAAGCAGCATACGACTTCCCGACACCTTCCACCCGGACGATCCCCTGGCTCTGCAGGAAAATGAACGTCAACGAAGTGAACAGCGGCGGTAGAAAGGCCCACAAGTAACCCAGGTATGTCTGTCGAAACTGAGACTGAATGTCCCTCACGAAAATCCGCCAAGCCAGTTCGCGGCCGCGGTAGAGATCAGCAATCAAACCCGAAAACAGAGTGCTCGGGCGAAGCATCGCAGATTCTGGGGTGTACTCGCGCACCACAAGATGATCTGCTGCATGTCGGTCGTTTAGTTGTTGAAGATCCATCAATTCCCTGCCGCCAGTTGATCGGGCAATTGCTTAGCTTTTCCGAAGATCGATCAACTCGCCAATGGTCCCAGCCTATGGGGCGATCCACCACCGGTGGAGACACCCCGATCCCGAGAGGGCTTTGCGTTTCACCAAGGCTTTCCAGTGAAACACCCGCAGAAACATCGGGTTCACTTCATCGCTTGCTTTCCGCTCAGTTGCCCCACCCGGAAACAGTCCGGCGATGCGGCACGATCATTCCCAATCCTTCCTGGGGAAAGCAATGAGGCCTCCTAATGGCCTGGATTGGAATATATTCCGGGGTCGAAATACCGTCAAGGAAAAGCTTCTTTCATCATGGCCAGCATCGATGTCGTTTTTCGACACACCCCTCCAAAGAATCGATAAGGGAGTCGCTTTAAAGACGCCTGCGACGCCGCGCCATCCAAGCAACCGACTGAACTGCCTCCGCCTCAGTCGCTCAAATGCAAGGCGTTTCATCTTTTTCGGATCGATTTTCCTTCAGGCCATGAAGGACCCCGTGCAGCAGGCCAAGCAAAATGAACAATCCACCGATCAGCGTCCACCAGGAAGGCGGCTGGTAGTCGGCGTTACCCCCCCACGCCAAGTACACCCAAATGGGCAGTAGCAGCGGCTCCAGCAAGGTCAAAATTGCGGCCAGGGGTCCGGGCACCGTCTTGAGCCCTTGGGCAAAGCACCAGTAGGGTGCTCCCAGCTGTAGCATTCCAAAGGCGATCAGATAGGGCCAGGCATCTCCAGTGGGCGAGCTGGCCACCAGTGCGAAAGGGAGAAAGCAGAGCGAGGTAGCGGTCAGATTGATCGTGGCCATCCAAGCCGAATCGCAGTCGCGCAAGTGGCGCAGGCAGAGGATCACGCCGGCATAGAACATGCCGCTCAGGATCGCCAAGAACGCAGCCAGACCATCGATCCAGCCTGATGCACCCCGCAACTCCATCACCAGAATCAAAAGCACCCCGGCCGTGCACCAGGCCAGCATGCGTCGATCCCCACCCCGCAGAGGCTCCCTCAACCACCAACCGCTCAGCAGCGCCACCCACAATGGCGAAAGATTCTGAAGCCAGATGGCATTCTCCGGTGGCCCCATCACCAAGGCAGACAGGTAGGTCCCATTCATCAATACAAAGCAGGTGGCCATCGGCAACATGGCCCACCGCCAACAGACCGATCGCACCAGTGGGACGACAAATGCCAGGGCAAAGAGCGCACGCCAGAAGGCCAGCACCATGCCGCGCTGGGACGACGGCCATTGGCTCATCACGGGAGCCCGAGCGAACAGCGCGCTGGTGCTCCAGAGCACTGCCGCCAGCACGATGAGGCCAACTCCTAAAGCGGCCCGTTGGCGAAGGCCGATTCGGTCCTTCGCCAGCTCCCCCTTCCCTACCCCCAGCTCACTCGATTCAGCCAAGTCCTTCTACCCCAAATCCCTCGCGGTACTTGCGACGCAAGAGGGCGTTGGCCTGCTCATGGTTGCTGATCGACATCGCCTCGGGTCGCCATGCCAGATGTTCGCCAGGAAATCGATTGGCCAGAACTCCTAGCAGCACCGCCTCGGTCAGCGGTCCGGCATAACCAAAATGTGCCGTCGTTGGAGCTCCACCTAGGCACGCATCGACCCACAGATGGTAATGGTCCCCGCCCGGAGCCGGTTCCAGCTTGCTGTCGGCAAAGTCCTTGGTAGGAAGCAGGATCGGCATCGCTACGTGCGGCAGCAGCATCGCCCCCTTTTCCCCGAGGAAGATCGACCCCTGATCGGGCAGCCCAATCGGCTTGCCATCACTACCGGCAAGCGGCCAATCCTTCGTATCGGGCATCAACCCCCCATCGCTCCAGCTGAGCACAAAGTCATCGGTCGTGAATGGGGATGCACCGAAGAGGTACTCGACATGGTTTTTCATCCCATAGGACCTGGCCGGCGGTGTCGGACTGTGGGAGGCAATCCGCCGGGGTGCTCCTAGCTGCAGGGCCGAGAAAACAGGATCGAGGATATGGATCGCCATGTCTCCCATCGTGCCGCAGCCGAAGTCGTACCACCGACGCCAGCTGCCCTGATGGTAATGCCCTTCGGAGTACTCTCTCCAGGGCGCCGTGCCTAGCCAAAGGTCCCAGTCCAAATGATCCGGGACCTTCGAAGGCTGGGGATCCGGTCCCTCATAACCCCATGTCTTGCCACTCCAGGAATGCGCCTGCCGCACCTTCCCGATCACCCCCGACTGAATCCACTGGACACAGCTGCGGTAGGGACTGGCCGAGTGAATCTGCGTCCCCATCTGAGTCACCAGGCCGGGATGTTGCTGGGCCTTCAGCCGCAAAGCTCGCGACTCAAAGACGTCGTGCGTCAGCGGCTTCTGACAATAAACATGCTTCCCGTGCTGCATCGCGGTCATCGCCGCTGGAGCGTGGGTGTGGTCGGGTGTAGACACCTGAACCGCGTCGATCCCACCCGCCATCTCATCGAACATCTTGCGGAAATCCCGATACCTTTTTGCCTTAGGAAACTTTTCCCCGGCAGCGTCGAGCTGCTTCTGGTCGACGTCGCAAAGAGCGACAATGTCGACTTTGGGGTGCGAGCTGATCGAGCCAAGATCGGAGGCTCCCATGCCCCCAACGCCGATCGAAGCAACGCCCAGACGATCATTCTTGAGCCCTGCTGCCAAGCGCGAGCCGACACCTGGAACGGTCGCGCCAGCCAGTATCGCACTGGATCCTGCTGCGTGCTGCATCCACTCCCGACGACTCCACGCCCCCTGCCCATTCGACCGCTTCATCACGCACTCCCCTCTTCTTAAACCTTCCCCGCCACAGACACTTCCCAGCTGACGTAAGCCGGAAATGCTGGCAAATCCCTCTCCGGCAACGACTCTCTTTCAGTCTAACCGTTTCCGAGGTAGCGATTCCATCCAAAGAGGTCAGGCAGTACCAGAATACTATTTAGCATTCGATACAATAGGTTGCTTCTGATGCGATGCAGAGAAAAGGAATTTCTCCCGAGCACCAGAGAGATTGCCTCCTGCGGACCATTCGCGGCAGCGCGTCTCCAGGAGGTCTGCGGCCGACTGCAGAGGCCTGTGCGTCGCCATTTTTTGAGGACCAAGAGGAGACTAAGAGGTGTCGAAAGGGAAGCGAGACCACCAGACGCCCAAGCCCCCTCACACACCGACCAGAGGCACGGTGCCCCAGCCTCCGGTGCCCCACCCGACTGTCGCGTCGGACCATTCCCAATCCGTCATCCCAGGAAACGAACAGACCCTTCCCCTGTCACCTCCCCCAAACCGACTCGATCCCGCACTTACCAAACCGCCAGTAACGCCCGATGCCTCGCCCCCCTCTGAAGCCATCGGCGATGTTTCCAACGAAGCGCTGCCACGAGCCTTTGGGGATTTCCAGCTTTTGGAGGTCTTGGGGCGTGGAGGCATGGGTGTGGTCTACCTGGCGCGGCAGGCTTCTCTGGAACGGCCCGTTGCCTTGAAGATGATCCGGGATGGTAGCCTGGCATCCCCCCAGGAACTGGCTCGATTCCAAGCCGAAGCCCGCAGTGCCGCACGACTGCAGCACCCGAGCATCGTGAAGATTTACCAACTGGGGCACCACGGCGGATATTCCTATTTTTCGATGGACTACATCCCCGGATCCGACCTGGCGAAGAAAATAGCCATGGGTCCGATGGATCCCTACCAGGCAGCCCATTACGCCAGGCAGATCGCCGATGCGATCGCCCATGCGCACGAACAAGGGGTGGTCCACCGCGACTTGAAACCTGCCAACGTGCTGGTCAACCAACAGGATCAAGTCGTTGTCACCGACTTTGGGCTAGCCAAGACTTTGGGTACCGAATCCGGAATCACCGAGACGGGAGCGACGCTGGGGACCCCCAGCTACATGTCACCCGAGCAAGCAGGGGGGAAGACTCAGGAGCACGCCGAGCCGACCGATATCTATGCGATGGGTGCCATCCTCTTTGCCCTACTGGCAGGACGGCCACCCTTCTCGGCACCCTCCCCGATGCAGACTCTGATGCAGGTGCTGCATCAGCCACCACCCCGACTGCGCACCATCGCGCCATGGACCCCGGTCGACCTGCAGACAATCGTCGAGAAATGCCTCGCCAAACAACCATCCAAGCGATATCCTTCGGCGCGAGCCCTGGCCGATGAGCTCGATCGGTTCCTTCAGCACCTACCGATCGAGGCAAGGCCACCGAAAGCTTGGCAGCGAGCGATTCAGTGGATGCTGCGGATTCCCATCATCGCGGCCCTAAGCGGCCACCGCAGCAGCGACCCATCACCCGCCCACCGCTGGGCGCAGCGCGGACTGATTGCAGTCTTTGCCCTCATCCCCTTTCTCTGGTTCTTCGGAACCAGCTGGTACCGCAACCACAAGCAACAGGTCCTCCCCGAGTCCATCGCGATCGCCGGGGGGGCTCCAGGTGGTATCTACCATGAAGTCGCTCAGCAGCTTGCCGAGCGATTGACCCAGCATGTTCCATCCCAAGTACTTGCCCTGCCCACCGAAGGATCGGCCGACAACCTCCAACGACTGGTCTCCGGCAATGTCCAACTGGCCCTCCTGCAGTCCTCTTCGATCCAATCTGGAGAGGTGCTGGTTGTCACCCCGCTCTATCAAGAAGCCCTTCACCTGCTGGTGCGATCCGATCTACCCTGGCAAGGCTTCCCGTCTCTCAAGGGACGCAGGCTTGCCGTCGGCCCCACCAACTCCGGTTCCAGGCAAGCCGCCCAATGGGTGCTCGACTTCCACGGTATCGACCCTTCGCAATTGGAACTTCTCCCCTGGGATCCTGGCCAACTTCCCGGTGAGCCACCTGCCGATGCTGCACTCCTGATGATCAAACCCGGCGCCTCCACCATCGCCAAACTCCTGGGAAACCAGCGTTACAGACTACTGAGCATCCCCGATGCACTGGAGATCGCCGAAGAACAACCTGCCCTCCGCGTCGTGGAAATTCAACGCTTCGACTATCCCAACAACTCGCAGTTTGACGCCATCACCACCGTCGGCGCCACCGCCTTCCTAACCTGCTCATCCCAAGCCCCCAATCGACTAGTCCAGGAAACGCTGGAAGCAATCTATGGCGGAAACTCCCGCCTTCCGGGCACCTTGCCGCTAGAAAAGGCGCAGCAATTTCGCGGTCTGCCTCTGCATCCAGCAGCTCGAGCCTTCTTCGACGCGCGCTCCGAATCGGAAAGATTAAAAAACCAGGAAGTTTCTAAAGGACCCAAAAACTAACTGCCCAATTATCAGGCATGCCTGCCAGCGACCCAAGCAGATCGGTCGACCATGGCGCGCTGAATCGGCCCCTTTCGGTTGGGATGCAAGAGAACCACGAGTGTTCCGAAATCTTTTTTTTCCGACCTCTCCACGGCAATCGGCCGATCGATGCGATCGGAGTGGTGACCATTGGAGCAGCCGTGGACAGGTTTTGGCACGTTTGTTGCAACGATCTGATGAAATTCGATCAGTCTCTGAAAATGGGCATCGAATAACAGCTACCCAAAGTCGTAACCGGTGATGGGGCGGTTCGGTCCGCTCCGCCCCATCGCCGGTCGACTTTTTCTAGATTTCCTTTGGCGCCAAACGATGTCTGGTCGCCAGTCGATGCGGCCCCTTTCGAACGACTCGGCTCCGTGGTGAGTCCGAGGAGTACCCCAATGGCCTGCGTCGAGTGTCCGCCTCACTCGTCCAGGCCGGGGTGTTCGGTGAGCGACAGCCGGGCTGGCGGTCTTCCTGCTTAAAGCTGCGAGTAGGGGCGTGGAATCAAATCGGTTTTGTGGATCTTAGAGACCGTCCCTTGATATTTTTCGACGCCGCTTAGTTTTTTCCACTCCGGGTGCTCGCGGAATTTGATCCAAGCGGCGTCGCGTGCGGCGCTGTCGTCGTAGACGGTCATGTAGGTTAGGTTCGGGAGCCGATCCCCCAGCAGCGCCTGACCGAAAAAGACTGGTTGGATACCGCAATCGAGAAAGATCGGTACTTCGCCGTTATTGAACATCTCGACCTTCAACATCCCCATTTTTTCGTTGCTGCTTTCGTAGGTCCGTAACTCGAACAGCCGATCGCGACGTCCCGCCGTCTGGCTGGGTACCTTGAGCTTGGGCATGCAGTCGAACGCGACCATCACTTCGGTCCGCATCCTTCCATAGAAGGGCTTCTTGGGATCGGCGTTCAGGTAGGCGGCGGCGTTCTCGAGGAACTGACTGTCACCAGCCAACTTCGGGACGACCTGAAAGACCTTCTGCGACTGGTCCAGCGGCAGGAGGAGATGAATGGCCGTGGTGGTTTGAGTTGCATCGGAAGGTACTTCCTCGAACACCCCTACCGGCTCGATTCCCTGTCGATTCAGGGCGGGGAGTAACGCTTTTTCCAGGTACTGGTCGAACTGAGCCAACTGAGACTTGTCGACTTGCTGGTAATGCACCCATTCGTAGTGCTGATTGGATGCCGATTGCCCCTTCACAATCCCACCTCCCAGAATCACTGCCATCCCCACCCAACCCATCAGCAGCCAACCGAACGTTTTCCGCCATCGGTCGGAAGCGTGGCCCTGGCCCCTGAATTCCTGAGCTTTCAATTCCTGGGCCCTTTGCCCGGCTCTCCCTCGTTCGACGAAATACTCCATCATCGGTCTCCCAGCATGGCAATTGTCCTCTCGTTACAGCACCAGCCGTTACTTTATCAGAAGTCGATCGATCGAACGGGAAGGGAAGCGCGGTTGCCTGATGCCTTGCGTGCTATCGATCAGTCCGCCGGCTCGTTCAATTCCGGCCATGGCTTCGACTTGCCGAACAATACCGGGAGCGCCCGATGCGGGGGTGCCCAGGGCGGGGAATCGATTACGATAAGGGTGCATCAAGTGAGAGCCCTTCACTTCGGCATCCCGCCCTCCGGCTCGATGTTCCTTTTTTCATCGTGCGGCGGGCTTCCTGAATCGGTCATTGGGTGGTGATGAACGCGCCAAAGAAATCGGCTCCTTTTTTGCTGCTGCACCTCACTTCCAGCCATCGTGGGCAGACGGTGCTGACGGCCTTGCGCAACCTGCTACCGGAGAGCAGCTGGGGGCAGGTACGCCGTCAGGTGGAGAGCCGGCATCTGCAGATCAACGGCAACCTCTGCTGCGATCCGGCCAGAAAGCTGCAGGGAAACGAGGTGCTCAAATGGTGGCGGGAGGCGCTTCCCAAGCCTGTGGAGCCGAAGGATCTGAAGATCCCTTACTTCGATTCGCATCTGCTGGTGGTGGAAAAGCCGGCGGGCATCACATCGGTGCGCCATTTTGAGGAGCGGGATCTGCCGGCTCGCCGTCGCCAACTGCAGCCGACGCTGGAAGAACTGCTACCCCTTGCGCTGCAGTTGCATCTAGGCGGCAGGGCATCTCCCCGTTCTGGCCCGCCTTCCGGTACGCGAGCCCATCGCGATGGGCGCAAGCCAGGTTCCTCCTCCCGTTCTCAGCTTCCCAGGGTGATCGCGGTCCATCGACTAGATCGGGACACCAGCGGGCTGATGCTGTTCGCGCGCACCCAACCGGCCCAGCACGCCCTGGAGGAGCTCTTTCGGCACCACCGCGTCGATCGTCGCTATCGCGCTGTGATCCATGGCCAGATTGCATCCCAGACGATCCGAAGCGTTCTGGTGCGCGATCGGGGCGATGGAGTCCGAGGCAGCGGATCGCCCGAAGATCCGTCGGCACAGCATGCCATCACGCATGTCAAGCCGGTGGAAACTTTCCGCGGTGGTCAGTACTCGATGGTCGAATGCCAATTGGAGACAGGTCGCACCCATCAGATCCGCATCCACCTCGCGGAAGCCGGGCACCGCATCTGTGGAGAACCAATCTACAACCGGCCGCTGCACAGCAAACCGATGGAGGATCTCAGTGGCGCCCCACGTCAAGCCCTACACTCCTACTCGCTTCGTCTTGTGCATCCATTCACATCCCAGACGCTGGAGTTCTCCATGCCCTGGCCGCGCGACCTGGATCGCTGGATACGGCGATTGCGAACCGGGGAACTTGGCAACCCAGCCGATGAATCGATAGGATGACCAAGGTCGATTGCGTCCCACGGTTCTTTTACCGTCCCACCTGCTCTTCTGCCCCCTTCCAGATGGCAGACCTACTTTCCACTGTTTTCTCCCCAGGAGCTCGAAGATGCTTGCACGATTTGCACCCCGTTCCAAATGGATCCCATTGGCTTTGTGGTTCGCATCGATCCTGGCGCTTCCAGTCGCTGCCCAGGACAAGGCGGCTTCGGCAGTCCCTGCGCTGACCCCCGAAGTGCAGACGGCCGAATGGGCAAAAGCCTGGTGGATGCCAAGGCACACCGACAAGCTGAAAGAGAAGGAAGCTCTCCAGCAGGTCGACATGATCTGGATAGGAGACTCCATCACCCACGGCTGGGAAAATGCCGGCAAAGCCACCTGGGACAAGAACTACGCCCGACGTCATCCCTTCAACATCGGTTTCAGTGGCGACCGCACCGAGCAGGTACTGTGGCGACTGGCCAACGGAGAAGTCGACCAGCTGAAGCCTAAGGTGATCGTGCTGATGATCGGTACAAACAATACCGGCCATCGACAGGACCCTGCAGAACAGACCTCGGCAGGCATCGAAGCAATTGTCAAAGAACTTCAAAAGAAGATGCCCGAAGCAAAGATCCTCCTCCTGGCGATCTTCCCTCGCGGTGCCATCGCCGACGACCCCTTGCGTCAGCTGAATCGGCAGATCAACGATCGGATCGCGAAGCTGGCAGACCAGAAGCAGGTCTTCTTTCAGGACATCGGCAGCGTCTTTCTGGACGCTCAAGGCAACCTCTCCAAAGAGCTCATGCCCGATCTTCTTCATCCCAACGAAAAGGGATACCAGTTGTGGGCCGAAGCGTTGGAGCCGACGTTGGCCAAATGGATTCCTTGATCGTCAGGACAGTCGTACTCGTTCGGGAATAGTGACGAACAATCCCATGCCAGTGAGCGGCGGGAAACGTGCGATTGGAACCCCAACCAATCCCCGCCGCCCCGTGAATGGTGCCGATGCACCTTGTATGGGTCTCCTGGAACCTAGCAGTCTGGATCATTCGAGGTGAAAGATGCAGAGCACAGAGCGCAAGTCGGTCTTGGACTTTCATCACGTGAACCAAATGCCTTGGTTGTTGCTTCTGACAATCGTTTGGCTGGCAACTCCACTGCCGCAAGTGGCAGGGGCTGAGCCGTTGCGTCTGGCGACGTTCGATGTGGATGCGTCTCCATCCATCGGTACTCCGATGGCCTACGACCTGACCAAAGGGGTCAGCAACCCATTGCGATTCCGCGGTGTGGTGCTGATGGGCGCAGGGGAGCCGATCGTGCTGGCCACGGTCGACTGGCTGGGGATCGCCAACGCCAGTCATCTGGAGTTCCGTCGATCGCTGGCAGAAGCAGCTGGCACCTCCGTCGACCGCGTCGCTCTCCATACGCTCCACCAGCACGACGCTCCCCGATGCGATGGATCGGCCAGCATTTTGCTGGGAGAGAAGTTGTCGGACAAAGGATTTGACATTCGGCTTTGGCAGCGGGTCCAGAAGGACGCGTCCGATGCGATCCGCAGCGCCCTCCCCAAGGCAAGGGTGGTCACCCACGTCGGGATCGGACAGGCTCGCGTCGACCAGGTCGCCTCCAACCGACGGATGCTGGATCCCTCGGGAAAAGTCTATGCCGGAAGGATGTCCTCCTGCCGCGACGAGACACTCCGAGGATTACCCGATGGCGTGATTGATCCGATGCTTCGGACCGTACTGTTCTATGATCAATCGACCCCGATTGCCTGCCTGACCTACTACGCCACGCATCCGCAAAGCTACTATCGCACCGGAATCGCCAATCCCGATTTCCCAGGAATGGCTCGCGATGCCCGACAAAAGGAGACGGGTGTTTTCCACCTTCACTTCAACGGAGCCGCCGGGAATGTAGCCGCAGGAAAGTACAACGACGGTTCGGTCCCGATGCGTCAAGTACTTGCCGATCGCGTTGCCGCGGGAATGAAGCGCGCTTGGGAATCCAGCCAGCCCGAGCCGATTGCGGCATCGGCGGTGCAGTGGAGCCACCAGGAGGTGGTCCTGCCGCTGGCGTCGCATCTGGACCCTGAAGCGTTGCAGAAACAGGTGGAAGATCCCAACACCCCTACAGCTCGAGCCATCCATGCGGCGGAACAATGGGCTTATTGGAAATGGAACCGCGAGGGGCATGGCAGCCCCATCCAATGCCTCCAGCTGAACCAGATCGCCATCCTGCATCTCCCCGGAGAATTGTTCGTCGAGTATCAAATTGCAGCTCAACAGATGGCAGGAGGCAAGCAAGTCTGCATGGCGGCCTACGGTGACTACGGGCCTTTCTATATTGGTACGCGAGTCGCCTACCCACAGGGTGGCTACGAGACCAGCCCTTCGGCGTCGAACGTTTCACCCGAAGTGGAAAAACCGATTCTCGAGGCGATGGAAAAAGCTATGGGGGTCTCCGGTACCGGTGTCCACGCCAGCGATTTCACCGAGACATTCGGTCCTGGTCCGCCCCTGAAACCTTAGCGGCCGATCAGATCTCTCCTCAATGACTCGACCATTCCATCGAGAGATTTTCCAGGCCTCGCTGCCGATGCGATGACAGATGGGTTGCTGACTGCACGCGTTCGAGGTGAGATTGTCGGAAAACCGCCGTAAATCAACGCTTGTTTCCGTGCGGCAATTCCCATCTCACCACATCGATGAGATAGCGTAGGCTGTGGTTTAGCGAAGTCCGAGATCCAACTAAAGGTTTCATGGAGATCAACCAGTGGGAAATTTCGCAGTGGTAACCACATACTTCAATCCTTGCGGTTATCAGTCAAGAAGGTTCAACTACGAGGTGTTTTCCGAGGAGTGCAGGAAAAGCGGAGCGGAACTTTTCACGATCGAATGCATTTTTGGAGAGCAGCAAAGCTTTGACCTGGATCCAGCTCCCAACGTGATCCAACTGCGAGCCTCCAGCGTGCTCTGGCAAAAAGAACGGCTCATCAATCATCTTGTTGGCTCCTTCATTCCAGACAGTTACTCCAAGATCGCTTGGGCCGATTGCGATTTGATCTTTGAGAATCCCGACTGGGTCACGGAAGCTTCCAAAATGCTCGATCACCATCGAGTCATCCAACTCTTCGAGCAGGTGGACCGACTTCCTCGGGGTGGTGGAGTCGGTGATTCGATCGGTGATCGATCCCGAAGTTTTGCCAGTGTATGGAACGATCCGCAGATAGTTGATCGCGAAGGATGGGACAACCATGGACACACCGGTTACGCTTGGGCCGCCAGGCGTGACCTATTCGAACAAGTTGGGCTTTATGACGCTGCGATTCTTGGGAATGGCGATGATCTGATGGCACACGGTTTTGTTGGTGAATTGCTCAGTTTCTGTATCAGGGCAAATTACGACCAGGGCCAGGCGATGTTTCGTCATTATCAGGAATGGGCTCAACGAGCTTACCGCTACTGCCAAGGCGATCTGGGATGTATCCATGGGACGGTGTTCCATCTTTGGCACGGCGACCGTGAAAACCGACGTTACATAGAACGGCACAGGATATGAGGAAAATCGGATTCGACCCCTTCGTCGACATCGCTATCGACGAGGCAGGTTGCTTTCGATAGGCCAGCGATCATCCGAAACTTCATCAGCTTGCCTTGGATCACTTTGCGCTTCGCAAAGAAGATGGCTAACCGGTTTGCCCTCAGCGCTTGTCCGTGGCCGCGAAAAACGATCACAAGAACCTGACAACAACAGGAAGAGTGAAGCGTGCGACGGACTTTCGGTCGGTCTTGTGGTTTCCCAGCACGGGCGGGACGCCCGTGCCACGCAATCAGCCAGCCACGCAATCAGCCAGCCACGCAATCAGCCAGCCACGCAATCAGCTAGCCACGCAATCAGCCAGCCACGCAATCAGCCAGCCACGCAATGAGCCAGCCACGCAATGAGCCAGCCACGCAATGAGCCAGCCACGCAATGAGCCAGCCACGCAATGAGCCAGCCACGCAATGAGCCAGCCACGCAATCAGCCAGCCACGCAATCAGCCAGCCACGCAATCAGCCAACCGGGCCACGGCCATCTCGGCCATGCTTTGGCCATCACCCCTGGAGAAATCGCGCCCCCGGTTCGGGGGCGATCGAAGCCGTCGGTGGAATGTTTCGAGCGATTTGAGAGAGGAAGTTTCAAACCAATCGATGCCAAGTTGGCCTGGAACGACTTTTTTGGGAACCTGTTCGGTGTCTCTGGCGTCTGGCTGGCTTGAAGGGGGACAAATCCCCTTGGACATCCAGATCTTCCTTGCAGATCCTGATCCCCCACGCGCCGTCACTTTCTCCGGAATCACGCTCCCGTGATATCCTCGATCGAGGTCGGACGTGTGGCTTGGTAAGTTGACTTTGCGGGAAATTCTTCGAGGACGGATGCCATCCTGCCGAAGGAGGGCGACTGGTTCATCGGGGGCGGAACCATTGGTTTTCGGATCGACGGAATCCCAAGGAGTCGCATCATGTCGACGATCTACAGAGTGTTTCCGATGAAAAGCCAGATCCTGCTGTGCTTGACCGTGTGGCTTGGAATCCTGCATGGTTTCTCCATGGCGCAAGGTTTCCTGATCGATCAATCGTCTGGTGTATCTCACCATCGACTGCCGCGTCCCTGGCCGCCTCACCCCCCGTATCCACCTCATCCACCGCTACCTCCCCCTCCTCCACCTCCGCCGATGATTCAGTACGGCATCAAGTCGCTGGAGATCGACGCTCGGATCCGCAGCGCAGTGGCCCAGATCTCGCTGAGCCAGACCTTCGTCAATGAAGGACCGCGGGTGATCGAGGCGAAGTGTCTTTTTCCGATGCCGCCCGGTGCGGTGGTTCAGGACGTGTCGATGCTGGTGGATGGGAAGGAACTGGCAGGTCAGCTTTTAACGAGCGAGGAAGCGCAGCGCATCTACCAGGGGCACCTGCAGCGGATGCGTGACCCGGCGCTGGTTCAGTGGGTAGGACATGGGCTACTGGAAACCAGCGTCTTCCCGATTCCGCCGGGCGCTGAGCGAACGGTGACGCTGCGGTACTCCGAGCTTCTGGAGTCTTCTGACGGGATGCTGCATTGGCAGGTCCCGCTCCGCGCCAGCAGTTACTCCATCAAGCCGATAGAAAAAGTTCGGCTGACGGCATTCATCGAGCAGGATCAACCACTGGCCAGCATCTATTCTCCCTCACATTCTGTGACCACCGAAAAACATACGGCACAGTCGGCCACCGTACGATTGGAGTCGAATCAGACTGTTCCCAAATCGAACTTCCGACTGCTTCTCTCCACAGGCAAACATTCCAAGCTGGCCGACTGGCTGGCCTACCATCCCGCGGCCGACGAGCCTGGCTACTTTTTGATGCTCTTTCATCCCGACCAGGCAGCCTTCGCCGACCCCAAGCTTGCGGAGGCAGCCAAGGTCCCGAAGGACGTCGTCCTGCTGTTGGACAAGTCGGGGAGCATGCGAGGTGCCAAGATCGATCAGGCGCGCCAGGCGCTACTGGAGGTGCTGGAAGACCTGGCGCCTCAGGATCGCTTCGGCATCGTCGTCTACGATCAGGTTGCCAGCACCTTTCGCCCTGCGTTGGTGGAAAAATCGGATGCGACATCGCTGGAAAGTGCCCTCGGCTTCATCCGTTCGCTGGCCGCTTCCGGCTCGACGAACATGGAAATGGGACTGCACGATGCACTCGCGATGCTGGAAAAATCGGATCGCCCCAGCTACCTGGTCCATTTGTCGGATGGAGTTCCGACGATCGGCCAGAGAGATCCTCGCAAGATCGCAGTTCAAGCCCTGCAATGGAACAGCCGCAAGGTGCGCATGTTCTCCTTTGGCGTCGGTCACGATGTGAACAGTCGACTACTGAACCAATTGAGCCGTGATGGCCGCGGCAAAACCTACTTTGTGGCTCCAGAGGAGCCGATCGAGGCATCGGTTTCGGCGCTCTCGCAGAGACTGGGACAGCCCGCGCTGAGCGATATTCGTTGGGAGTTACGGGATGCGACCGGCAAGGTGCTGACGCTGAGCGAAGTGGAACCGGCCCAGATCTACGATCTGTTCCAAGGAGACCAGGCGACGATTGTTGGGCGATACCAAGGTGCGGGCCAGGTCCAGCTGGTGGTGCGCGGCAGTGTGGCGGGTGAGGAAAAGGAGTGGACCGAGCCGATCGACCTTACTTTGCCCAAGCGGCCCCAGGAGAACGCCTTCATCGCGCCCCTTTGGGCTTCGCGCAGAGTCGCTTCGCTGATCGATGAGATCGATCTGGAGGGGCAGACACCGGAGCGAGTGAAGCTGCTGGTCGACCTGGCCAAACGCTATGGTATCCTGACCGAGTACACCGCATTTCTGGCGGATGAGACAGCGCCGGGTGCCTCGCCGCTCGATCGGGAGTCGCGCGTGGTCGAGGAACTGAAGCGACTAGGGGAAGAATCGGGGCAACTGGGGTTTCAACAGCGCGCCGGAAACCGGAAGAGCATCGAGGCAGCAAATCTGTCGGATGCCCTAGCGGCTCAGAGCAGTTCTCTGCAAAGAGGACTGGCTGCAAGGTCAGCCGCAGGAAGGCCACCCGGTGGACCGGCAGGAGGCACCGCCGGAGGATTGGGCGGATTGGCGCCGCCTGGCCCGCCCGGTGCCCCACCACCAGCCGACTCGGCCGTACCCAATGGCACCAGCAAGGCACCTTCGCTTCCGATTCTGCAATCGGGCGATCGCGCCTTCTTCCAGAAGGACGGCCAGTGGGTCGACTCCCAATTGCTCGATCAACTCCCCAAGGAATGGACCAGCATCGCGAGGTTCAGCGAACCTTACTTCCAGCTTCTCATGAGGCATCAAGACGCACTGGAAGGAGTTCTGGAAGTGGAGTTGCCGGTGTTGGTGCAGCTGGATGGGAAGGTCTATCGCATTGAATGAACGGTCTTAGGCAGTGAGGTTTTCTGATAAAACTGGGGAAGGCCGGAACGCCAGGTGACGGCCCTCCCTTGTTGCCCCAGAAGGAATCTTCTGATGATCTCACTCCGTGCCTCTCATCTGCCATTTTTTCTTGCGCTGACTGCCATTCTGGTTATTATGGCGGCAGCGGGGATGCCAGCCAACAGCCTGCACGGCCAGACTCCATCTGGCTGGGAGCTGCTGGGGCGAGGCGTCAACTACGGAAACATGCTGGAAGCTCCAACCGAAGGCGAATGGGGTCTTCGTTTCGATGATCGTTGGCCTCAGCAGATTCGTCAGGCAGGATTCGATACCGTGCGGCTGCCCGTTCGCTGGTCAACTCATACCGACCCGAATCCTCCTTATCGAATCGATCCTGCATTCCTTGAACGGGTCCAGTCCATCATCGATCGCAACCTGAAGCAGAACCTGCGGGTCGTCGTCAATCTGCATCATTACGAAGAGCTGTTTGCTGATCCTCAGGGACATCGCGAACGTTTCTTGGCAATCTGGAAGCAACTCGCCGAAGCCTTCCAGTCGGCTCCTGCGAATCTCTACTTGGAACCGCTCAATGAGCCGCATGACAAACTTCAGGGGGAACTTTGGAATGAACTGCTGGTGGAGGTGCTGACGGTGATCCGCCCAAAGCATCCCGACCGTTGGATCGTTGCCGGGCCTGACTTCTGGAGCAACGTGTCGGCGTTGCCACGACTGAAATTCCCAGAGAAAGATCGAAGACTGATCGTCACCGTCCACTACTATCTTCCCTTTGCCTTTACCCATCAGGGGGCTCCTTGGAATCAGCCGGTCCTGCCGACGGGATTGAACTGGGACGGGACTGCCGAGCAGCAGAAGGCGATGGATGACGATTTTGATCTGGTGATCGACTGGGCAAAAAAGGAGGACCGACCGATCTACATCGGCGAGTTTGGCGCCTTTGAGAAAGCGCCGTTGGAATCTCGCGCGCGCTGGACTCAGGCGGTTCGGGAACGCTGCGAAAAGCATCGGATGGGATGGAGTTATTGGGAGCTGGCATCCGGCTTTGGGATTCTTGATCCAGCCACCGGTAGGTGGCGTGAACCTCTGCTGAAAGCGCTGATCCCATCAGTCCAGCCAGAAGGTCGATGAACTGGAGGAAGCGATGGCTTTACGATTTTCTGTCTCGCTTGCCCGTCAAGTCGATCGGATTGCGATCGAGCGGTTTGGGATGTCCAGCCTGGTGCTGATGGAGAATGCCGGACGGGGTGTAGCCGATCGGTTACTGCCAGTCGCCTCGGGCTCCAAACCGATCGTCCTTCTTTGTGGCACCGGTAACAATGGTGGAGATGGGTTGGTGGTTGCGCGCCATTTGCTGTTTGCCCAATTGCCGGTATCAATCTGGATGATGGGGAGCATCGAACGGCTGACATCCGATGCAATGGCCAACTACCTGATCCTACAGCAGGCTGGAGTCATGGTGCGTTTTGCGGCTGAGCAGTTTTCGGCACTTCAGAGAGAGATTCAGGATGCCGATATCCTCGTCGATGCCATGCTTGGAACAGGTGCCCATGGGGCACCGCGAGGCGTCATGGCCGAAGTCATTCTGCAGACCAATCGCTCGGATGCTCTGCGCGTCGCGATCGATCTACCCACCGGACTGGATGCCGATACGGGCCAAGTACATCAGCCGACCTTCATGGCCGACCGCACCTACACCTTCGTTGCTGCCAAAACCGGGTTCGACCATCCTGATGCGCAGTGCTATCTGGGAGCGGTGGAGGTGCTGCCAATCGGAATCCCCTCGGTGGTACTGGACCTGGCGCTGAAAAGGGGGCCTTAAGGTTCGTTTTTACTTCTCGAATCAAAGCGCTTCGGGCCTGTTTCAGGCACCGATGGGAGGGCTAGCAGCAAGCAGAATGCAGCAACAGTCCCGGGGTGGGGCGACACGATCGATACAGGCCCTTCGGGCCTATGGACCAAAGTGATCGGCCTTGTTTACCGGGGGACTTTTCGTCACCCCGGCATTCAAACTATTGGCCCTTCGGGCCTCTTTGCTGTTGAGGCAACCTTAGAAATCCGCTGTCTCGATGTACTGGATGTTTTCACCAGCTGACTCCGGCACCACGAAATCCTTGGTGGCCGACTCCAGCCCGATGTCGATATCCTGTTCGATGGCGTTGAAGATCTGCTTGCCACTGTAGAACATCGGAACCTGTTTGCCGTCATAGCCGGCGATCCGGACTCGGTATCTTCCAGGAAGCAAACCGTCGTCGGGGTTGGCCGACGAATCGTACTTGCCCTCCTTGATAACGTACTGCCGTACCTGACCGTTGGCGATCGTGACATCAGGAGTGAATGTGACTTCTCCTGCAGGGACGGGTGATCCTTTGAAGGTCACCGTCCCGGAGATCTGTCCGGATGGTGTCTTGCTGGAACATCCCGTGATGACCAGCATCAACCCAAGTAGCAAACGAATCATCATTCGGCACCCCAATCTACACCCAACGATTCGCCATCGGCGGGGTCGCATAGCCGCTGAAATGTAACGACGTTGATATTGCCTGACAGCATCGACACGCTACCATCGGCAAACCCAGTGACCATCACCGGACCATGCATTGCCTGGGGCCGTCTCCAGTCGCAACCGGTATCGAAGGTGCCGACCTGAATGCCGCCCGGATTGCGAACTCCATTGAAGGGATTTCTGAAATTGGGATCCGATCGCGGGCCGGGGCCGGCGACGTAGTTGGCCGGATTGCGCAGCGTCGGATCGATCACCGGACAATCCCACCAGGTGTAACCGCGATTGACTTCCGTCGCGGTTCCGTTGACCGTGTTCAGATCGCTTGCCGTGGTCGCGCCGTCGACCCAGGGACTGAACGTCGCGTGCCGACCACCACGCGACCAGATGCTGAAGGTGAATGAACCGGTCGAGAGATTGGGTGTCCTGCCGCGAGCCGGATAATCAAAGCCGTAGCATGCCGCCTGACGCTCCACGCTGAAGATCGTGTTGGTCGTACCATCGACGACATAGGCCAACTTGGCGTTGGGCTGCGTGGGGTGACCGTTGTTGAAGGTCACCGTGCAAAGCTGTGCGTTGATGGCATAGGTTGTGCCACCGTAGGGATTCGTGCCGACGTTGGTTCGGGCGTTATTGAGCGCCAGAGCTTTGCCGGTAAATCGAGCTGAGGACAACGTCACATCCTCTGGGCAGGCAAAGGTCGGAACTCCAAAAATTCTCGCTTCCCAACTGATCCCATTGGCCTGGTTGTAGATCGAATTCTGCTCCAGGTACGGGAGCATCATGTAGTGCCCTGAGGCAAGGATTGCGGGCCTGGCACCTGCTCCGGTTCCTTTTGCATGGGTCCAAGGGGGCAGAGTCTTGAACGCGCTCTCAAAATTGAGCGCCGCAAGGCTTAGCTGCTTGACGTTGTTCTGGCATTGGGAGCGCCTTGCGGCGGCTCGAGCCGATTGGACTGCAGGTAGCAACAGACCGACCAAAATTCCAATGATGGCGATCACCACCAGCAGTTCCACTAAAGTGAACGCACGATGGCCCGCTCGTCGGATCTTCATGACAGACTCCTTGCGATGCAGAGACCGAAAAACAGATCAATAAAGGCAAATAAAAGAATGCGTGAAACAACCTACGGATATCAGAGTAACTTAAACACCCCCTGAAGGGCAACGGAAGTTCCGTTACCTATCAGAACTTCATCGTAGAATAGGCCACGCAAGAGCGAAATATTTTTCGCACCTAGTTAGTAGTAGCAGCATCCTCGACCGACATGGAGATCGGAAGCTGCATTCCCCCCCATCCAAGCTTTTCCATCGTCGATCGTTGCCGAAGGCTGGGCATCTCCAATCGGGGCCAAATCAAGCAAGCCGGGTGGATGTCAGACAACTTGCAGCCCGTTCAAGAATCCAATGGGCCGTTTGATTGCAAGGAAGCAATCACAAGAAAGAGACGCATTCCAAGTTTTTGTGAGCCGCTCAAGGCTCTGCTCTGAACTTGGCGATTTTGAAAATGGTGACGATGAGCATTTTCAATAGGCTGCTAGGCTGGCCGTCGCGAAAAAAATGTCGACCTTCGAGGGAAGATCCGGTGCACGGAATCGGAATGGGATCGCCAGGAAGGCTATCGGGGGCTTGCACCGTTCCGCTTCCAACGAACTTTTAGGATTGGAGGGCCGACAGGAGGAGGTGCCGGTGGAGAAAGCCACTGCGAGGAGTGAAAAAAATCCTTTCCTTCCTACCGTGGTCTCACGAATCTGCCACCCTTGCGGGTTGGTCGACTTGGTGAATCACTTCGAACAGCCGGATCGCTATATCGGCAGATTTCATCTCGTAGGCACCGGTGCCAAGCGGCAGATGGTAGCGACAAAGCGCGAAGCTGAAGCATCCATCATCTGGCGATGGTGGCTACAGGAAGTGCGCCAACATGACATCCACCATCTGGCGATGGTGGCGACAGGATGCAGTTGGAATCGCCTCAGTTTTCATCCAGATCAAACAGCGCCCTGGTGAAAGACTCGGGATCAAACTCGGCGAAGTCTGGAAGTTTCTCACCAAGCCCCACGAACTTCACTGGGAGGCCGAATTGTTTGAGAATGGGAACCACCACACCTCCTTTGGCGCTTCCGTCCAGTTTGGCCAGCACGATGCCGGTACAGCCGGCGGCATCCGAGAACCCCTTGGCTTGACTGAGTGCATTCTGTCCGGCCGTGGCATCCAGAACCAGCAGCACCTCGTGGGGTGCCCCTTCGATCTGCTTTCCGATGACGCGGCGGATCTTCTCCAGTTGCTGCATCAGGTTGACTTGGGTCTGAAGTCTTCCTGCAGTATCGAGAATGCAGACATCGTACTGGCCGTCTCGGGCCTGCACGCACGCGCGGTGAGCGACGGCAGCCGGATCGCTTCCCTGATCTCCCAGGACGATATCGCATCCGATCCGATCAGACCAAATCTTGAGCTGTTCGACTGCAGCGGCGCGGAAGGTATCCCCTGCCCCAAGCAGCACCCGTTTGCCTTGACGTGTCAGTCGGTACGCCAACTTGGCGATCGAGGTAGTTTTACCTGAGCCATTGACACCGACGACGAGAATGACCGTCGTACCGGAAGTGGCCTGCGCCAGAGGAGACCGCTCCTTCTGCATCGTATCGCGAAGTTCCTGGCGGAGGGTCTCCAGCAGCTCCTCCTGATCGACCTTTCGCCCTCGGTAGTCTTTTTGGACTCGATCTCGGATCTGCCGGGCGACCGGCGCTCCCATATCGCTTTTGACCAGCAGCGCGAAAAGCTCTTCGAGAAACGCTTCATCCACCAATCTCCCTTCACTCTTGAAGAGATCACGGATATCGGTCTTGAGCCATTGCCGCGTCTTGCTGAGGGCTCCTTTCAGCCAGCGCCAGCCTCCCTTGGGTGGATCGTGCGGCTGGTCATCCCCTGAATCGCCGCGATCGCCATTCGATCCTTCGCCCCCTCCCGGTCCTTCCGAGATCGACGATTCGGGAGGGTTCGCCTCCTTGAATTCCTCTGCCTCCCTGAGTTTCTCTGGGGGCTGGGGGTCCTGGGACTTTTTGCGATTCCAAAAATTTCCGAAAGGCATGATGGTTCGGTTACTCGTTGAGTTCCAGTGCTTCTTCGTAATGCAGGTAGAGCTGCTCCAGTTTCTGCTCCAGCTCTTCCATCCTGGCCACCAGCCGCTTCATCGCCGCTCCATCTCTCAGCTGATCGGGATCGGTCATATCGGTATGTGCAGCAGCGATGGCTTCCTCGGTCGCCATGATTTCTTTTTCCAGCACTTGTGGCTTGCAGTAGGGGAACTTCCGTTTCCTGGCTGGAGGGCTGGAACCCTGGGCGGTTTCGGGTTTGGCTGCCCCTCTGCTATCGCTCGATTTCCTGTTCGCACTGGTACCGCTGGTTCCGCCACCCTGACTTTTGGTGCGATCCCCCCATGCAGCTCCTCGGTCTTCAATTGCCAGCCCCTCCTTGATCCAGTGGCGATAGTCTTCGTAGTTCCCCTGGACGATCGACGCTTGGCCGCCGCGGAGGACCAGGACATGCTGAGCGGTAGCGTTGACCAGATAGCGATCGTGGGTGACCAGGAGCACGGTGCCGGAAAACTCGCGAATCGCCTGTTCCAGCGCCTCGCGGGACCACAGGTCCAGGTGGTTGGTTGGTTCATCGAGGATCAGGAAGTTGGCATCGAGGGACGCAAGTAGTGCCAGCATCGTTCGGTTGCGTTCGCCACCACTGAGTTGTCCTAGCGGTTTGGAGGCAAGTTCACCGGCGATCCCGAAGCGGGCCAGCATGTTGCGGCGTTCTAGATCGTTGCGATCGGCGTGCGGGACCCGGATCGCCTCCAGGGGTGTGGTTGTCAGATCTAGTTGTTGGAGCAGTTGGTCGAAGTAACCGACTCGCACGTTGGCTCCCAGTTCCACAGCTCCCTGATCCAGAGGCTCCTTGCCCAGGAGGCACTTGAGCAGGGTGGTCTTCCCGGCTCCGTTGCTTCCCAGGATGGCCCACCGCTGCCCTCGGAGGATCTGGAAGGAGAGGCGAGAAAAGAGCGAATGAGCGCCGAAGGCCTTGGCTGCCTTGTCGCATCGCAGGACGATATCGCCCGTCCGCGAAGCTTCGGGAAAACGAAAGCGCGGCGTATGGATCTCCCGCGGCGCATCGACCAATTCGATTCGCTCCAACTTTTTCCTCCGATCCTCCGCCTGCGTTGACTTCTGGCCTGCGTGATGGCGGCGAATGAAGTCCTCCAGCTTTTCGACCTCCTCGCGTTGCTTATCGAAAGTCCGCCTCTGCACCTCCAATCGCATTGCCTTCTGCTGAACGTAGGCCGAGTAATTTCCGACAAACCGGTCAATCGATCCATCAAGCAATTCCCAGACGCTGGTGGCGACGCAGTCGAGGAAGTAGCGATCGTGACTGACCACCAGCACCGCGGATGAACTGGCCGCCAGCGCCTGCTCCAGCCACTCGGTCGTCTCCACATCCAGATGGTTGCTCGGTTCATCCAGAATCAGCAGATCGGGCTGACCGATCAAGACGCAGGCAAGGAGCAGCCGGTTGCGCTGGCCACCGCTTAGCCGTTCGATGGGGGCGTGCCAGAGGTCGACGGGAAACCCCATCCCCATCAATACCCGTTCCACCTGCACCTGCCATTGGTAGGCATCGCATTGCTGGATTTCGGCTTGGAGTCGATCGAGTCGCTGGAGCTGTTGGTCGCGAACCTGAGGATCGGTGGAGCTAGCGACCGCATCGGCCAAAGCTTCCGATTCGGCAATCAGCTGGCTGAACCTCCCTGCGGCTCGGCAAGCCTCCGACCAGATGGTGGCTCCCTGAGGAAACTCCTGATGCTGCTTGACATAGCCGATCGTGGCGCGGGGAGCGATCTGGACGTCGCCGGCATCGGGTGCCAGTTGGCCTGTCAGGATATTGAGCAATGAACTCTTTCCGGCTCCGTTGGGACCGACCAGCGCCACATGGTCGCCCCGCCGAATCTCCAGGTCGATGCCATCGAGCACCGTCCGCTCCGCAAATGTTTTAGAAAGACCGCGGACCTGCAAAATCACCCCAACCCACCCCCTTCGTCCCATCACCAAAGTTTCGTAGCTCTCGCTTGACCTTATCTTAGCCAGGGCAGGTAAATTCGGTAGGGACCGCCGTCCGCCGCAAGCGGGAGAGGGAGGGGGGGAAAAAGCCGGGGGGTGATCGAGCACTTGCCTGGTTCGATCGATCGATCGACAATCGGGGTTTTCGTCTGCCGTGGGAAGTAGGCAGGCAGTTTTTCGGCAGACCTCCCGCGAAAAAAGGAGCAGGAGCGGCATGCTGCATCTTCATGAAGAAACCCAGGCTCGCTGGTTGAAACAGGTTCAAGCCGACTTGCCTTCGGTGCTGATCGACCACGCCCACTGCGAACACAAGGCAGCGGCGACAGCGATGAGCCTTCTGGGAAGCTATATCGAAAAGCAGGAGGTCACCGATGCGATGACGGAAATCATCGCAGAGGAACTGGAGCACTTTCGACTGGTCCGCGAGGTGCTTCAGCGGCGGGGTATCCCGTTTCGCAAACTGCCGCCAGGCCATTATGGTAAGGAGTTACAGCAGCGGATCCGGCTGCTGGAGCCCGATCGCGCGGTCGATCGCATGCTGGTCAGCGGTCTGATCGAAGCTCGTTCCTGCGAACGATTTGATCTGCTCCGCAAACATATCGACGATCCGGAGCTTCGGTCCTTCTACGATGGTCTGTTCGAGTCCGAAGCTCGGCATCACAGCACCTACGTTCGCCTGGCCAAGTGCTTCGCTCCCGCAAAAATCGTCCAGCAGCGACTGGAGGAACTGGCGGTGGAAGAAGCCGCCATCATCGCCAAAGGATGGCCTCGAGCTCGCATGCACAGTTGATTGCCCCTTGGCTTTTTTCGGTCCAGAGACCACTTCCGAACAACTCCCTCTAGCAACCCCACAGGCTGCCATGACCCCATCGCTTCCCGAACACCTGACCCCTTTCCAAAAACAGATCGCCGGACTTCAGCAGGTGGGACACCAGTGCTGGCAGCGAGGCTGGTCGCTTGGAACCTCCAGCAACTACAGCGTCGTGCTGGAGAGAGATCCTCTTCGCCTGCTGGTGACTGCCAGCGGAAAGGATAAGGGTCACCTTCTCGATTGCGATTTCGTCATCGTCGACGCCGACGGGCGTCCCGTTCCCGAGGGACAGCCCAAATCGAGCGCCGAGACGCTGCTGCACTGCAGTGCCGCCCACCACTGGAAAGCCGGTGCTGTGCTCCATACCCACTCCCCCTGGGCGACTGTCCTGTCCGACCTCTTCTTTGCTCAGCGAGGCATCCTCCTAGAAGGGTACGAATTCCTAAAGGGATTCGAAGGGGTCACCTCCCACCAAACCACTCTCTGGGTCCCCATCTTCGAAAACACGCAGAATATCGCTGCGCTGCGGGAGGAGGTGGAGCAGTACTGGAAGAGCAACCCCCATGCCCTTTGCTTCGCCTACCTGATCCGGAAGCATGGACTTTACACCTGGGGAGACCACCTCCCGGCCGCTACACGACACCTGGAAGTGATCGAGTTCCTTCTGGATTGCATGGGACGTCGGATGAGCCTGCGCGGCAGTGCTTGACCGACCATGGACCAGATAGAAGGAGTCGGCCATTCCCCATGCATTTCCAAAGGAAAATCGTTCCGCTCCATTGCAGCACCTACGCCAGGAACTTAACCTGAAGAGGGTCCTCCCCACCATCGATAAGGCCATCGATTGGGCCACCCTAGTGGATCGTGTAGCCCCAGTTTCCGGTCCTTCCACTCCACCTTCGATCGCCTCCGTCCTCGGATCATCCCAACAGGAACCCCATTTTCATGAACAGTCTGACGCGCATTCTCGGTTTTGCCATCTTCGCTACCGCCGTCGCGGGAGCGATCTACGGCTTGATCTTTTACAAGGAATACATGCAGGCACAGGCCGAGCTGAAAGCTCTGACAGGTCCACCGGAAAAGATGCCGGAAGGTCGGCCCGTACTGCCAGGTATGGGTGGAGGCGGAGGTGGTGGCGGCGGACCAGGGCCCGGCGGCCGACCCGAGGAATCCAAACAAGCTGCTGAGGAAACCGAGAAATCCAAGCCGCAGGAAACCCAAGAGCCAACGCAGGAACCGCAAAAGGAGGAAGCGACCGCGCAGCCAGAGGCTAACGAGCCCGAAGTCAAAGATCCCGCCGCTGGTGACGCCGCAGAAACTCCACCAGAGGCACCTGCCGAATCGGCAAAAGAAGGGGACGGAACCGAAAGCTAGCCTCCAGCCCATCATGGTGGTCTGTTTTTCACCGAACCGAACTCTTGGCCAACCGCCGAGCGGCTAGTAGCGCCAATTGAATTCAGCGCATCGAGCCGATCACGCAGCCATGGCATTTTCCAACGAGTCGCCGGAACCACCTTTCCTGTTGTTCAAGTACCAAACCAACAGCGATCGATGGCGATCGCTGGCCACCACAGAAGGAACCCTCGATGGCCCGCGTTCATATCCCGAGTGAAAACCGTATCCTAGACCAAGTCGACCAGATCCGATCGTTCCTGGAACCACACGGCATCTGGTACGAACATTGGGAGGTCGAAGGTCGGCTGCCCCAGAATCCCACCGATGCCCAGATCCTTGAGACATACCAAGCCGAAATCGAAAGACTCAAAACAGCTGGTGGTTTCGTCACGGCCGATGTGATCAACGTGCGGCCGGAAACCCCCAACCTCGATGCGATGCTGGAGAAGTTCAACAAAGAACATACCCACGATGAAGATGAAGTTCGATTCACGGTATCCGGCCGCGGCCTGTTTCATATCCACCCTGAGTCGGGGCCGGTGTTTGCCGTCGAAGTGTCAACCGGGGATCTGATCAATGTCCCCCGGGGCACCAAGCACTGGTTTCATCTTTGCGACGATCGACACATCCGCTGCATTCGACTCTTTCAGGATCCCTCCGGCTGGACTCCTCATTACATCCAGGAAGGGGTCCACAGCCAGTACCAACCCATCTGCTTCGGACCTGGCTATGTCGACGGTTCCAAACGTGTCGCACCGGTGATTCCCCTGTGACAGATCAGCCTGCGACCAAACAGCCTGTGATAGACCTGGAAGTTCAAGCGATCGTCGTCGATATCGAAGGCACGGTCTCCAGCATCCAGTTCGTTCATGAAGTGATGTTCCCGTTTGCCAGTCAAGCGGCCGAACGATTCCTTCAAGACCGCTGGCAGGATGCAGAGGTCCAGAAGGCGATCGATCAGATGGCGCAAGACTGTTCGGGGCAGACCTCGTTTTCCTCTCCAGTCGTGGGAGGAGGATGGACATGGAACCCGGAAATTCCCGTCACCGGTCGTCCCATGGCGGTCGCAGAGTGGGTCCGCCGGCTTATCGCTGAAGATTCTAAGACAACAGGGCTCAAACAGCTCCAGGGCATGATCTGGAAAGACGGATTTCATGCCGGACTGCTGACAGCGCCACTCTTCCCCGATGTCCCCCCTGCCCTCCAGAGATGGTCTGACCAGGGCCTGCAACTGGCTGTCTATTCCTCCGGGAGCATCGCAGCACAGAAACTCTTCTTCCAGCACACCAGCACAGGAAATTTGGCCTCGCTATTTTCCAGTCATTTCGACACGACGACAGGTGGAAAGCGGTCCTCAGGCAGTTACCGAGTGATCGCCGAGCGGCTGGAACGGGATGCCAGCCAACTGCTTTTCCTCAGCGATGTGTACGAGGAATTGACTGCCGCAAAGGAAGCTGGCTGGCAGGTGATTGCAGTCGTCCGCCCCGGCAATGCACCGCTGCCGCCCAACTGCCCATTTCCGGCCATTGAGTCATTCCATCAGCTGAATGTCTCACCAAGCCACTAGCTGCTCAACTGCCTTCAAAAGCTCTCAAGAGGTACGGCACACGCCGTCCGTCAGGTCCCGTTTTTTGGAGAAATCGGGAGATTGCGTTGATCCTCTAAAAGTTTGGGCGCTTTTCAACAAGCCACCAGAACCTTTTCGGACAGTCGATACCAAGGTGGTCATCTTCCTTCCCTTGCCTGTCGCAAGGGGCGCCGTAGAATGACCTGCGCAGCTGGGATTGTCCTTTCGGGGCGATCGCCGGACGAGGGATCCAGACCCGCCATCGGTGAGCGGGATGCCTGCAGGGAATCGATCTTCCATGCCCGTGTGCCATCAACCTGGCATTGCGAGCATGCGTAGGAGCCTTTCCAAGGATGCGCGATCCCATGCTTGTGTCATGCTTTCGGTTTCCGAAAAACCTGACGTCGGCAATTCTTCAAACCCCGCTCGTCTTTCTGCTCGCTCTTCCTATAGACCTCAGCTTGATTGCAAGAGGTTTATTCGCACAGTCACCCGACGCTTCCGATGGCCTGATCGCCGACCTCCCACCTTCCATCGCAGCACACATCCTGAACCTTCCTTCCGATCGCGCGACGGAACCTCACGAAGAAAAAACCATCGCGATCCACTTCCCAGTCAGTGCCATTTTGGAAGCTAGCCAGCAGGGGACAATGGCATCGATTCAGGTCTCTATTCGCGGCGATCTTGCAGGATGGCAATTGCTCGATTTTGACCCCAAGAGTCATCAGATTCCCGATGCACTGAAACCCATCGAACTTCAGCGGGAGAAAACTCAAGATGGCGTCCATCACCTCGACGCCGCCGCGACGATCGCCCCCTTTGCTGAGGCACAGCTAGGCTACCACCTGCGCGCCCAGACATCGCACCGGGAGCGAACTTGGGTAGCTCCTCCCGCGAAATGGGATGTTACCTCGGGCACCACCAATGCCCATCGCGACTTGGTGGTGCAATGGCACCACCTTCCCAGCCAAGGAGTTGAAGGGACCCACAGCATTCGTGTGCTGGCAAAGGTTCCGTCTCATTGGACAAGTGGCATGGTTTTTTTGACTCTCGAAGCGAGATGGCATAACAGCCGCACCGGCGAACTGGCGGCTGGTTCCGTGAAGCCTTCCAGCGCGATACGTCAGCGATGGTGTCCCATTTATCTGGCAGGTGATCCGGGTGTTCAGGAAAGGGTCTCGCAACTGCTGCAAGCCGAGCAACGTCTATGCAACGAACGTCAGCGTTTGCTGATGAATCCCTCAGAGAAACCATCGATCGTTCCTCCGTGGGTACTTCTACGAGACATCCGTCGGGCAGACCAAGCGGAGCTGATCAACCAATTCATCCGTGTGCGCCCCTACCCCGAATACCCCTCCCAGGCACATGCAAAACTTCCCACGGCAGCGCGAGTTGCCATGCTGGACTTTCGGGACGCCTTCCTAGCGCTGATATCCAAGGAGGCAATATCTATCCAAGTCGGGCGTGATCCCCTTGTAGCCGTTCCACTGGTGCAACGCTGATGCTCGTCCGATAGCCGACCGTTGGTGGAACCGAGCGACTGGGAACAGGTATCCACAGCCGCTTCTTAACGATGACAGCACCTAATAGCCGCTCATCTCATCCCTCCGATCGACGGTGTTGCCCCCAACGCCTTCAGCCGGAGAGACATTTTTTAAGACCGCAGATCTCAACCCGGAAGACGCATTGATTACCGTCATCGCGGCTTGACACAACGATTCCTGGGAGTGGCCAGAAGAAACATCTTGAAACACTATGACATGTGGCTGGCCAACCCACAATGCAATTGGTCTGCGAAGAACCGGGAGTTCACCTTCTGCGTCGTGCCAGGGAGATAGGCCGGTTAGCCATGTTTTCCGTGTGCCCAGCCGTTGCGGCCATCCAGGCTACTATCAGGGCTCGCAGCCTGCGATTCGGAATCCTCTTGGTTCGCTTGCTCGCCCCGGTCACGATCTAGGGTCGTTTGGGCTCTAAGTGATGCACACATAAAAAAACACTCCCTGGAAACCAGGGAGTGTTCATTGAATCCGCTGAGTCGAATCGACTTAGCTGTTCTTGCGACGTCGCAGCGATCGGAAGCCTGCAGCACCTGCAGCCAAACCGAAGATCGCCATCGAGGTTGGTTCTGGAACCACACCGATCAGACCGAAACCAACGCCGTCACTGCTGCCGGAGGTGGCCGTGTCGATCACGATTTTCCAAACTGGGGTGTTGGTCGTGTTGGTCAGCATCCAAAGACCATTGTAATTCCCACTGTACAGAGAATTGCTGGCAGGGCCAGCAAGAACACCAGTAGCGGCATTCCAAGATCCACCCGGGGCTGCCGGGTTGGTCTGGGTGGTGCTGAACTGATAGTACTTACCGGTGAACGCATTGGGAATCACGTTGCCCGAAACGTCGTAAGCCGTGACGGTAACCATTGACCCGGAGAATTCCAAGTCAGCAATACCAACGGCAGCGCCCTTGGGCATCGCAGCCCCAATGAAGTCCCACTGGTCCTTGGCAACGATAGCGCCAGTACCGTAGTGGTAATACAGAGAATTGAGCCCAATTGGATTCTTGTACTGGGAAGGCCAAGTTGGGTCCTTGACTGCGGTACCAGCGCCGCCCGATACGATGTTGTTGGTACGGTTCTTGGAGATCACGTCGATCTTCACCTGACCATTACCAAAAGGCTTGGTGATCTCACCGGTCTGAGTACCAAAGAAACCGGGACCATCCAACTGCAGGAAGTCTACCTCACCTGCAGTCGCCGTGCTCGCGAAGCTCATACCGAGCAACGCCACACAGCTCATAAGAAATTTCTTCATCCCCCACGCTCCCTTCTTGAAGCAACTAGTCGCGACACACAATCTTCGAAATGCACTTCGGAACAGCATGAAGCAAGGATCGATTTGCTACTTCCGTCCAACCGATACTTTCTTCCGAGTTGGAGCGTTCGTCAAGAGATTTCGGCTGTTCAGAGGAAAAAAATGACTGGAATTGGAAGCATTTTCCCATAAATCACCGAATTCTGATTCTCCTATTCGTTGTTCTAGGGAAGATCGACGGCCTAACCTAACTCCCAAGTCTTTTCGACGAATTACGGGTTTGGCGTCATTTGAAAAGACTATGCCAGTTAGCTCTTCTGGGGAATTTCAGGATCTTGGGCGAAGTCGGGCTTGGACTCGACCCGGCAGGCCTTGAATTCGGAGGAACCCTTCGGCGTCGGTTTGATTGTACGAGCCCCCCCCCTCCATGGTGGCAATTGCTTCATCGTAGAGGCTTTGTGGGCTTTGTCGGCCCGCGACGAGGATGTTTCCTTTGTAGAGTTTCAGCTGGATGGTTCCGGAGACCACCTGCTGTGCCTGCCGGATCATCGCCATCAGAGCATCCATTTTGGCAGCGTACCAAAAGCCGTAGTAGACCATCTCGGCCACCTCGGGGCTGAGCCGGTCTCGGAGGTGATGGAAATCGCGATCGAGGGTGATTTGCTCCAGCTGCTGGTGAGCAAAATAAAGAAGCGTCATCCCTGGGGCTTCGTAAACGCCTCGGCTTTTCATCCCGACGAAGCGGTTTTCTACGACATCGATCCGGCCGATTCCGTTTCGCCCACCGATGGTGTTGAGCGTTTGGACGATATCCAGGGGGCTTAGTCGCTTGCCGTTAACGGCGACAGGAATCCCCTGCTGGAATTCGATCGATACCGTTTCGGGAGTTTCTGGAGCTTGCTGTGGGCTGACGGTCATCCCGAAATCGACTGACTCGACGCCGCAGACCTGGAGGTCTTCCAGGACCCCTGCTTCGTAGCTGATATGCAGGACATTTTCGTCCGAACTGTAGGGTTTCTTGGAGGTGGCTTTGACGGGGATTCCTTTTGCTTCGCAGAAAGCGATCAGTTCCGTGCGGCCTGGAAATTGCTTCCGAAACTCCGGATCCCTCCAGGGGGCTATGACCTGGATCGTGGGGTCGAGGGCTTCAGCCGCCAGTTGGAATCGGCATTGATCATTGCCTTTACCGGTGGCGCCGTGAGCGTAGGCGCGGGCCCCGACTTCGCGGGCCACTTCCAGGCAAACCTTGGAGATCAGGGGGCGGGCGATCGAGGTACCCAGCAGATAGATTCCCTCGTAGCGGGCCTGCCACTGCAGAACTGGAAAAGCAAAGTCGCGGCAGAGTTCTTCACGGGCGTCGACAAGTCGCGACGATGCGGCACCGGCATCACGAGCTTTCTTCAGGATCGCGTCTCGGTCTTCGCAGGGCTGCCCCAGGTCGACGTAGACGGCGTGGACTCGGTGGCCTCGTTCCATCAACCAACCCAGGATGACGCTGGTATCCAAACCGCCGGAGTACGCCAGAACGCAGTCAGTCATTTGCTAAACTTTCGAGAAAGTCGTGATGCTACGATGAGATCCAGTGGTGCGTTCCTCAGGGAAGTCCTAAGCAGGCAACGCTGCGAAGCTCTCTGCAAGCAACGCTGTCGTTCGATTGTCGATTCGCAACCTTTTTTTGGCAACCCGCAAAGCGATGATCCCACAAGAGCTCCTGTCTGCCCTGCGGTCGTTCGAGTCGGGGACATTGGCTGCCGAAGTACTTGCCGAGCAGCTCCTTCGATTCGCCTCACCCACTACTCCCTCCGGAGTGACGCTGGATCGGGATCGCAGCCGGCGATGTGGTTGGCCGGAAGTGATTTATGGCGAAGGGAAAACCGCTGAGGCGATTGGCGATGCGATGGAGAGGGTGCTGAGCGGTCACCGGGAAGCCCTGGCGACTCGGGTGGCCGCCGAACATCTCCCGGAGATTCGGAGGCGATTTCGCTATGTACGCCATGAGCCGACCAGTGGTGTGGTGCGGGTGGGAAGGGACATGGTCCCGGTCGATCCGCTAGAGTCCGCTACTTCGGTCCGACGCGAATGCCTGGTGGTGTCGGCGGGGACCACCGACGGACCGGTCGCCAGGGAGGCGCTTGAGACACTGGGCTGGATGGGGGTGGCGTGCCAGTGGCATCAAGATATCGGTGTCGCCGGCCCCTACCGATTATTGGGGCGGCTCAAGGAACTGCGTGAGGCGAAAGTCCTGGTCGCAGTGGCTGGGATGGAAGCGGCGCTGGCCAGTGTGCTGGGTGGGCTGGTCGCCTGTCCGGTGATCGCAGTCCCCACCAGCGTCGGCTATGGTGCCAACCTGGGCGGGATCGCTGCTTTGCTGGGGATGCTCAGCAGCTGTGCGGCCAACGTGGCGGTCGTCAATATCGACGCGGGGTTCAAGGGAGGGTATCTGGCTGGAATGATCTGTCGAGGCGTTCCAACAGAGGACGAGGGAGAATCGAGATGAGTCCCCAGGCCATCCATCGGCTTTTCGATCGGCCTCGGGAAGCACACAAGGGAGATTTCGGCCATGTCCTTCTGATTGGAGGCAGCTCTGGGATGGCCGGATCGATCGCGCTGGCGGCGATGGCTGCGATGCGTGGAGGAGCGGGTTTGGTGACGGTCGCGGTACCGGCTTCCCAGCAAACCTTGGTCGCTTCCTGGCATCCCTGCATGATGACGCTGGGACTGCC
Organism: Pirellulaceae bacterium; assembly: GCA_044337705.1. Taxonomy (GTDB): domain Bacteria; phylum Planctomycetota; class Planctomycetia; order Pirellulales; family Pirellulaceae; genus JBEISR01. Next base: position 51,590 of record JBIINB010000006.1, read on the forward strand.
GGAGACGGCAACTCAGCAAATCGCTTCCGATGCCTCCGTTCCCCTGCTCCATCTGGCCGGGAAGGGGCGCGTCGTCGCGATAGGGCCAGGGATGGGCAGGAGCGAGAGTAGCCAATCGCTGGTTCAAGCTCTTTACCAGGTGGAACATCTGCCCATGGTGCTCGACGCCGACGCGATTCCCGAGGGATGCCCCAGGTGGCTGACGCGCCGCGACTGGGATCGACCTGCAGCCAGAATCTGGACGCCACATCCGGGGGAATTCGAGCGGTGGTCGGGTGTTTCCAGACTCGATCGGCCGGGGCAGGAGCAGGCGGCCAGGGAGTTGGCAGAAATGCTTGGGGTGGTGATCCTCTTGAAAGGTCACCGTTCGCTGATCACCGACGGGAACCATGCCGAGCACAATCCGACCGGTTGCCCCGAGATGGCAGCTGGAGGGGCCGGGGACTGCCTGACCGGACTGCTGGCCGCCCTGCTGGCTCAAGGACTTCCCGCCTGGGATGCGGCAAGCCTTGGGGCCTACCTACATGGATTGGCCGGCCAGCTGGCTGCCAGAAGCCTGGGAGGCCCCAGCGTTTTGGCGACCGATATAATAGAATCATTGCCCGCCGCCTTCCGCCAGATTCGCTCACCCCAGGACACCGATGCTCCGCTTGGTCCGCCCTAACGCTTCCATCGATCCGGATTTGCAAAGGCGCGTCCTGGCGATCGGCAATTTTGATGGTGTCCATCTGGGCCACCGTCATCTGCTGGAGCAGCTTCGTCGGCTGGCGATAGAGAACCATTCCCAGCCCCTGCTAGTGACTCTCGATCCCCCTCCCCTGCACTGGCTGGCACCCGATCGCTGCCCCAAGCCGCTGACCACGCTGGCCAGACGCTCCCAACTGGCGGAAGAGGCTGGGGTGCGGGATACCGTGGCCCTGATCACCTCCCCGGATCTGCTGCAGATGGAAGCGGAGGCTTTCTTCGAGAAAGTGATTCTCGACCAGTTCCAGGCGATCGGCCTGGTAGAAGGACCCAACTTCCATTTTGGCAAGGACCGCCGAGGGACACCGGAGCTATTAAGTCAGTGGTGCGAGCAGCGAGGTCTGAAACTCAAAATCATTCCTCGCCAGGGAGAGTCCGGTCAGATGATCTCCAGCAGCCGAATCCGCCAGGCCCTGGGTGAAGGGAAAATCGAATCGGCCAATCAGTGGCTGGGATATCCCTACCGACTGGAAGGCAAGGTGGTGGAGGGAGCCCGGCGTGGCCGACAATTGGGGTTCCCCACCGCCAATCTTTCGCAGGTTCCTGTGCTCATCCCAGCCGAGGGAGTCTACGCCGGACATGCCGCGACGGCGATGGGGACCCACCAGGCAGCGATCCATATCGGACCCAATCCAACCTTTGGCGACCAGGATCGGAAGATCGAAGTCCATCTACTGGACTACCAGGGTGACCTTTATGGCCAGGGGCTGACCGTCGAGCTGGTGGCGAGACTGCGCGGCATCTTCCGCTTTGACGATGCGGCTGCCCTTCAAAAACAACTCCAGCAGGACATCGACCTTGCCAGGCAACTACTGCGTCGCTGATCGGTATTCCGGGAAGGCACCGTGGTCGGTCGATAGGATTCTCCGGCTAGCCGGCACGCGCCGCGTGACTATCATGAATTAGTGGCTCTAGTTGGCAGTTAGTTCAGGAATTGCCCGGGACTCTTGTCAGCTCGCGCCCCGATGCGCCGAAGCAGCATCAGAAGGGAACCCATGGACTCCCCAAGCGTCGGACCTTTGAAGCTACTCTACGACGGGCATTGTCGCTTTTGCTGCAGCCAGATAGGTTTGCTCAAGCGTCTGGACTGGTTTTCCCAGCTGACCCCCATTTCGCTTCATGATCCACAAGCCTCGCAGGCAGCCCCGGATCTGTCGTTCGATCAGATGATGGACCAGATGTGGGTGATCTTGCCGGATGGATCCAAAGGGGGTGGCATCCATGCGGTACGGCTCCTTGCCAGAAGGATGCCAACCCTCTATCCGCTCCTGCCAATCCTTTATTTCCCGGGAACACTTCCCCTGTGGGACTGGGCTTACCGAACCGTTGCTCGCTATCGATACCGCCTAGCCGGCAGGAACTGTCCGGAAGGCACCTGTCAGCTCCATGGACGCCGGTGAACAGTTTTGCGGAATAACGGGGCAATTAGCGACCAGTTTGTTCGGCCGGTCCCCTCGTGCTCGCAGCGACTCGCCTTCCTGTTTTCCGCAACCATATCGGCGCCAGCGGGTGCCCGATACCGTATATTCAATATCAATCGTATGAAGCGACAGGGGACGTAAGTGCCTATCCGAAAGCCAAAAGCCGGTTTGGCGCTAGCCTCCGGTTTCCGCGGTTTTCCGAAGGTCTGAACTCCAGTTGCCCGCCATCCCGAGCCCCAAACCACTTTAAGACCGAAAGCACTGGTGCGTATGTCTGTTTCCTGGGAAGCGCTATTCCAGCAACTGCGAAGCCACCAGCGCTTTATTCTAACCAGTCACATCCGACCCGACTGCGATGCGCTGGGTAGCGAGCTGGGGATGGCCGGCATCCTCGAAGCGATGGGCAAGCAGGTCCAGATTCTCAATGGGCATCCTACCCCACCCAGCCTTGCATTCCTCGATCCGGCCGAACGGATCCAGGTGATCGGTCAGGATATCCATCCGGACGAAGTGCGAGGCGACTGCTTGATGGTGCTCGACACCAGCGCCTGGGCGCAGCTTGGACCGATGGCCGACGTCGTACGACGATTTCCCGGCACCAAACTGGTGCTCGATCATCATGTCGGTGAAGATGACCTGGGTGCGATGCTGTTCAAGGACACCAGCGCCGAAGCGACGGGGACTTTGGTCTTCCAGTGCGCACAAGGTCTGGGGATTCCGGTCACGCGATCGATCGCCAAACCGCTTTACGCCGCCATAGCGACCGATACGGGATGGTTTCGTTTTGGTTCAACCAACAGCCGAACCTATCAGGTGGTCGGGCAACTGGTCGATGCCGGTGCCAGCCCCTCAGAGATCTATCGAGATCTTTACGAATGCGACACCATCGGCCGAGTGCGGCTGCGAGGCAGAATCCTGGCGAGGGTCTCCGAGGCATTGGATGGGCAAATCGTCCATACCTACGTGAAGAAGGAAGATTTCACGGAGACCGGCGCTCTGCCCAGCGATACCGAGGACGTGATCAATCAGACGTTGGCGATCGCGGGCACCAAGGTGGCTTTCATCATGATCGAGCAGCTGAAAGGGGGCTACAAGATCAGCTTCCGAAGCCGCTGTCATGTCGATTGCAACCAGCTTGCGGGGCTCTTTGGAGGGGGTGGGCACCGCGCTGCAGCGGGTGCCTTTCTCGAAGGGGACTTTGTCGAGATCCAGCGCCGCCTCCTGGACGCCGCGATCGCTGCCTTCCAGCAACCACCCCAGTCGACCTAAGACCCAGGTGCCAAACCGGAGGTTGCTGCGAAGCCGACAATCCGATTCCCCTCTCTTGCTACCCCAAGCCTGAAGATTCCGCCCGACCCGCTACTGGGGACGAACTCTCCCAGATCCTATCGGCTCGGCCGGTCCCCCTTCAGGCGGCTCGGGAACGGGTATCAGCAGTTCAAACGCTTCGTCGAACATCTTCTCCCCATAAACAAGCTCGCCCCCCTGGTGGCCTACCACCCCAACCAGCGCCGCCAGGCCCAGCAAACCTACACGCCAGATGACTCGGGACATCCTGGCACCCTCGCGCAATCCTGCCAACGCGAAGTAGCTGAGGACCGTGCTCAGGAAGGCGATGGAGACACCCAGCCAGCGGTGCCAGAAGAAGGTCGAGTCTTTGAATTGGTCCAAGGGGGTAAATGGCAGCTGGTATCCCTTCAGCTCGGCGAAAGACCAACCGGCTGCCGCCGCTGCGATGGCCCCCAGCGTCCCCAGCCAAAGGCAGACGGCGGCGAAGCGATCGGCAGATCGACCCAGCAGCAGCGAAGCTGGCACCGCCACGGCTCCCACCAGCAAGAGGGCGATCGGGAAATGGACCAAGGCGGGGTGAAAATAGCCATAGAAACGCCACAGCCTTTCGGGCCAGCTACCCGCAACGCCGCGAACCTTCGGCCCTTCCTCCTCGGGAACTCCTTGCGATTCTGGCCACTGAGCCCCCTGGTCGATCCACCACCGAATCGTCGCCAGCTCGGCCATCGTCAGCGGCTCCTCCGATACCGGAGGCATCACCTGACTTTCCTCCGCGTCGGGATCGGCCGTCAGGTAGTCAGTCCAAAGACTAGATGCCGCCGCATCCCTGGGCTCGATGTAGCCGAGCACGGTATCGCGGTCATCAATCCGAAAATCGGCTTTGGCATCCTCAGCTCCATGGCAGCTTTGGCATCGCTTTTGAAAAATCGGCATCACGTCGCGGCGGAACTGCACCAGAGGTCCGGTGGTCTCAGTCGCACTGGTTGGTTCGGAGGATGGGCTGGCCGATGGTTCGTCCAAGGCCTTCCCCTCGATTGCAGGAGCTGCCTGCGATTCTTCCTGAGCCGTCGCCAGGGGCATTCCCAGGGGGAGCAGGAACATGCAGGACCAGAAGGCAAACAGACGGATCTGCGAAGGGAAGTCGCATGGGGTCGGGAAGCGATTCATCGACAATACTCCTCGTGATCAGTCGATCGCTGGGAAGGCAGATTGGCTGCCTGGCTTCAAAAGCAGCAGCGGCAAAGGATTGCCCAGGCGACATCCGGTTGAGGGGGTAGGGTGGGAACGACGCAGGGGCTCGATCACTGCTCTGTGCATCGTGGTCGCTGCTCCTGGACAACCCTCATTGTGGTTCAATCGGGAATTGGTGACTAGATCGCCCAAGCATTCGAGTCGGTTTGCGACGATCTGTCACTTGGCTCAGGATGCCCAGCAGGCAACAGGAAAATCCGACCGATTTCAGGGTGTCGCCAGATGCGGACGCCCCCCCGCCAGAAAGTCGCTGAATCGATCGAGCGGACTGGTCCCAACCTGACGCGCACGCAACGCAAACAGCCGACTCCGATCGATCTGTCCATCCAGACGCAAAAGAGCCGCGATCAGGATAAGGTGGCTCCTCTGTTCCGAATCCTCTCCCTGCGACTGGAGGACTTGGCGAGCCAGTCGGTCTAGCGTCTGGTCCAAAAGCTCCCCAGATTCCTTTGGCAAATAATCCCGCAGCGATCCCCTGGGCAATTCCTCCGGTCGAATCGCAAGTCCCTGGTCCCAGGCGATGGCCAGGCGAGTGGCTGCCCAGTTGGAAGATTCACCTCGAAGTGCCCCCAGGATGGCCTGCCGAAGCCGTACCTCAGCCGGCAACTGCTGGGCGATCGGGTCCATTCCCTGACACGCACCCCACGCCTCGTCCAGCTTCCCCTGCGCGACCAACTGGTCGAGCACTCCCACGGCCGCCTCGCGCCATGGCTTGGAGGTCGGCACGATGGTTCTTGCGATCCCTAACGCGTTATGGGGGCCTCGCGCGCCGGCAGGTGGGTAGCTGGGTGGCACCAAGCCCTCGATCCCTTCACTGGTGCGCTCGGTTTCCAACCTATCGGGGAGCGTTCCCTCACGGCGGATTGGCGGAGGCAACTCCCCGGGCCCCTGGGTTTCCAATGGCCCCTGGGTTTCCAATGGCCCCTGGGTTTCCAATAGACTCTGGGTTTCCAGCGTTTCGCTCGAAATCGATTCCTGCGTGGCTGGGCTTCGCTTTAGGATCTCGCGGGGGCTAGGAAGAGTAGCTGGATCGGAATGCTGTGGCTCTTCGTTCGCTAGTCCCTCTCCAACCACTTCGCTCAGGAGAGAGGAAAGAATCGGTTGGTAACTGCTGCGGGGGATCGGATCGGTGGCCGAAGGTGTGATCTCCTCACCGCAGGGACAGCCACTCGATCGAGCGATCTGCGAAAAGGTGAAGGTGCTTGGGTCGATACCGGCATACTGCCACGAGGGAACTGGGCTGGAAGGGCTGGCAGGCCCTCCCATGGTCGCCGGCGCAGCGAAGACAGGGGACGCCGCGAAGACAGGGGACGCCGCGAAGACAGGGGACGCCGCGAAGACAGGGGTAGCAGCATTTGGGAGTTGGTTTGAGCTGTCGTTCCAGAGTGTCCTGCGACTCATCCCCCACTTCCGGCTCATCCGCGGATCTTCCCCAGAAGACTCTTTGCACGCAACCACCGACAACCAGAGGATGCCCACCGTGGCGGCGCGAAGCCATCGGGAGGGGTTTTGCAGGAAGATGACCCGCTTCCTCCAGACAACCGCACCGCATCCCAATCGACCCGTAGCCCGATCGTTGCGAGGGTGTCGACCGCCCGATCCAGCTGGAAAACGCATGGTGGACTTCCTGGCCATATGAGCCAGCCTTATGAGCAGTTTGGAACGCCGGGGTGTGCACCGACCGCCGGTTCGTTCTCCTGTCGGTCGGAACGACACACTCCCTTGGATTGGCATCCGCCTCCGTTTTCCGACAAAAAAGAAATCTCTGGTTGGGATTTCTCTCGACGTAACGGCAAAACAGCCCGATGTCGGGCTTGTGGAACAAAAGAAAATCGCGGTAAATGAATGGGTTGGGGGGCCCGTGCGGTCAAGGTGGCTTTTACGATTCGGCAAAGGATGAGCGATCGGCATGTCGCAGCGCGTAGTTGTCACTGGCGTCGGGGTCGTCAGCCCGATCGGATGCAATCCCGATTCGTTTTGGGCTGCACTGTGTGCAAACCGCAGTGGGATCGGCCCTTTGGGCTCGATTCCCAAAGGGATCCTGCAGGTCCAGTGCGGCGCCGAAGCGAGGGAGTTCACCGGACAGATCGATCAGTTCGGGCCGATGGAAAAAGGGCTGGAGCGACAGATTCGCAAGGGCCAGAAGGTCATGTGTCGGGAGATTGAAATGGGGGTGGCCGCCTGCCAATGGGCCCTCCATGACTGTGGGCTGGATGCCAGCAAGCGCGATCCTCAGCGCACCGGAATTGTTTACGGATCCGACTATATCCTGACGCGTCCGGAGGAATTCTCCGACGGGATCGCCGCTTGCCACGACGAGCAGGGGCAATTTCATATCGAACAGTGGCCTTCCCATGGCCTCCCGAAGCTCAATCCCTTGTGGCTGCTGAAGTACCTGCCGAACATGCCGGCCAGTCACGTAGCCATTTACAACGATCTTCGGGGACCTAGCAATTCGTTGACGGTGCGGGAGGCGAGCAATGATCTGGCGATTGCCGAAGCGGCAGCGGTCATCCGGCGTGGTGCAGCCGACTGCATGCTGGCCGGTTCGACAGGAAGCCTGGTCCATCCCGTCCGCTCCCTCCATGTCGAAGGACAAGTACGCCTAGCAGGCGATCGGCCCGACCCGACCAAAATGTCCCGCCCCTTTCAGATCGATCGCGATGGGATCGTTCTGGGAGAAGGTGCTGCAGCCTTTGTGCTGGAGTCGCTGGAGCATGCCAAAAGGCGAGGTGCTCCCATCTATGCGGAGCTTGTCGCCACCGCCGCTCACCAAGTTGGACCACGCCCCAACCGCGACCAGTTCCGGGAGGCCACTCGCCTGACGATTCAGAACCTTCTGCGGCCGCTCAACCACCAGCTTCCCGATGGCTGGCACCTGCACGCCTGCGGTCGCAGCGACCCCCAAACCGATCTTTCCGAATCGCTGGGAATGGCCGATGCTCTTGGCGACCGGCTGCGGCATAGCCCTGTCTTTTGCGGCAAAGGACTCTTCGGAAACCTCGGCGGTGGGTCGGGGGCCGTTGAAGTGGCAGCCTCGCTCATGGCCCTGCGAAATCAACAGTTCTTCCCCACACCCAATCGCGACCAACCCGACCCCCAAATCCCGCTTCGCCTCGCCGATGGTTCTCAATCCGATCAGGCCACCGCAGGCTTCCTCCACTGGAGTTTCTCCATGCAGGGACAGTGCAGCGGCGTTGCCTTCCGGCGCTACACCGAATAAAACCCCCACAAGAAGGGTGGTACTCCAGCGACTGGGTGTGGTCGTTTTATGGGTTGACGGAATTCGGCTGGGAATTTAATCTTCCAAACCATAGAAATAGGTGCTCGGTAGCCGATTCCAGGTAGTCTCCTGGGATTGGACTTCCCAGTTTTACTTCACGACCAGACTGGCATTGACGTCCGCAAGGGGCGTCCGAGGCGAATTACCATGGCGGTTCCCAAGCGGCGTCACTCCAATTCCCGAAGCAACAAGCGACGGTCGCACCATCACAAGCGACCCAAGCAGTTGACCGCTTGCACCAAGTGCAGCTACGTCGTTCCGACTCATACGATTTGCCCCAAGTGCGGTACCTACATGAATCGCACGGTGGTGGAGATGAGCGCCGAGTAGTTGGTTGGGGCAGTTGAGGGAAGATCCCCCATTCTGTCTTGGCTCGATGCGCGTGTTGGTTTACGTACTCCGCGGATCGTTGCGCTTCGTTCCGCCTCTTCGACAGCGATGTCGGTCTTCCAGTCTGCGGTGAATTCCTCTGCCGACACGTGCGAAGATGGTCGGTTCCCTCAGACAGCCGTTCCTTTCCCACCGACATGGCATCCTTCTGGATGTATGGATCGCTGGACTTTGGAAAGGGGCAACCGAATCGATCGGACCCGTGTGTCGCTGAGGACCTATCCGAGTTCTATGGGAAGCGAAATGGAATGACAGGTCATGTGCTTCTTTTTCCCGGTCAGGGAGCCCAGATGATTGGGATGGGCTCTGGGATCGTTTCCAGGTCAGCGCGTGCCGCCGAGCTGTTTGCCGACGCCGAGAGGATTCTTGGTTACGACCTTCTGAAGCTTTGCGTGGATGGACCCGAAACCCAGCTTCACGCAACTCAGTACAGCCAGCCAGCTCTGTTTGTTCATTCCATTGCGTGCCTGGAAGCCAAGCGTCAGGAATCGCCAGAGTGGGACTCCCAATTGGTCGCCGTTGCGGGCCTGAGCCTGGGTGAGTATTCGGCTTTGGTCGCTGCGGGTGCCGTCGATTTTGAGGATGCATTGCGCTTGGTCGACGCTCGAGGTAAAGCGATGCAGCAGGCTGCCGACCAGGTGGCCAGTGGCATGGCGAGTGTTCTTGGATTGGATGCCGCTCAGGTGGCAAGCCTCTGCCAGACCGCTCGCCTGCCCGGGCAACTGCTTCAGCCCGCCAACTGGCTTTGTCCTGGAAATACCGCAATTTCCGGCCATCTGGAGTCGCTGCTGGCCAGTGAGTCGCTGGCGCAGCAGATGGGAGCGATCAAATGGATACGGCTGCAGGTGGCAGGTGCCTTCCACACCGCGCTGATGGAGTCAGCGGTTGAGCAATTGCAGTCAGCCCTTCGCCAGACCCCCTTCAAGCACTCCCGCGTTCCCGTCGTTTCCAATGTCGATGGCAGGTCGCACCAGAGTCCCGAGGAGTTTCGGGAATTGCTCGCCAGACAGGTCGCCTCCCCGGTGCTTTGGGAATCCTCGCTGCGGCATCTGCTTAGCCTGTCGCCCGACTGCTTCTATGAGGTAGGGGTCGGACGTGTCCTGGCAGGAACTTTGAAAAGAATCGAGCGCAAGGTGGTTTGCCATAGTCTGGGGGATGAACCATCGACTTAAGCTTCCCAAAGGTCGGTCCGATGGGACATCATGGGCAGATACCAATCACGGGATCCGACGACTTCCATTTGACATTTAGGATGGTAAACAACAATGAGCGACACCAAGGGACTGGTCCCCAAGGAATTGGGATTGAGCGCCGAGCTAGGTGGACAGATCGCGATGGTCACCGGCGCCTCGCAAGGGTTAGGCAAGGCGATCGCGCTGCGATTGGGGCAGTGTGGTGCAAAGGTTTTCTGCATCGCCCGCAATGCATCGAAACTCGCCGAGACGGTTCAGGCGATTCAGGCTTTTCCGGGTGGTCAGGCAGAGGCGGTTGCCTGTGACGTGACAGATCGGGAAGCGGTTGCCAGCCTCTTCCAGCAATGGGAGGATCGAGGCGAGCGGCTGGATATCCTCGTCAACAATGCGGGGATCACCCGCGACACCCTACTGCCGGTCATGACCGACGACCAGTGGGACCAGGTGCTGGCATCCAATCTGACCAGCTGCTTTCTCTTCAGCCGTGCCGCTGCCCGCCTGATGATGCGACAGCGTTACGGAAGAATCATCAATATCTCCAGCGTTTCCGGACTGATCGGCAACCCAGGTCAAACCAACTACTCGGCCACCAAGGCCGGCATGATCGGCCTGACTCGCTCTCTGAGCAAGGAGCTGGCCAAGCGGAAGGTCACCGTCAATGCGGTCGCTCCCGGGTTCATCGCCAGTGAAATGACCGAGACGCTGGGAGAGGAAATCCTTGCGAAAGTCAAGGAACGGATCCCGGCGGCGCGGATCGGCACTGCGGACGATGTCGCCGCCTGCGTTCTTTTCCTTGCATCCCCGGCCGCCAGCTATGTCACCGGTCAGGTACTCACCGTCGATGGCGGCATGACCGGCTGATGGCCTCTGGCCACCTCCGAAACTTAGGAACCGGAAAGATTTTCCCAGGTTGACTGGCCGAAAGCACCCTATCCGCCTTCATGCCTTGACCTGGTTTGCTAAAATCCTCTATCTTTGCGACCGCAGCGGATCGGGGAAATGGTAGGGCGAAGGATCTCTTTCGACTCCTTTTGCCTCGGACCCTGCGGAAGCAGGAGCGATTCCTGCGAATTGGAATAAGCATTCACCCACGAGTTGTCTTTTTGCGGAGGGAGTTCCTTTTATGGCGACCATTGAGGAACGCGTCATCAAGATTGTTTCTGAACAGTTGGGCGTCGAGACAGATAAGATCAAGCCAGAGACCCATTTCGTCAACGATCTGGGCGCTGACTCTCTCGACACCGTCGAACTGGTGATGGAACTGGAGAGCGAATTCGACATCAGTATCCCGGAAGAAGCGGCGGAGAAAATCCAACGCGTCGGCGAAGCTGTCGACTACATCGAAAAGCATCAGAACTGACGCGATCGGTGTTGGGGACTGAGTGGACCAAATGAAGCGTCGAGTTGTGATCACCGGACTTGGGGTTGTCACACCCTTGGGGTGCGATGTCCCAATGCTCTGGAATAAGATTCTGGCTGGTGACAGCGGCATTCATCCGCTGACCATTCGGCCCACAGAAAACCACAAGGTTCGATTCGGCGGAGACATTCCCGATTTCGACCCGAGCGGCATCGTTGACGCCAAAGAAGTGAAACGGCTCGATCGTTTCACTCTCTTTGCCATGGTTGCCGCTCATCATGCCATCCGCGACTCCGGGATTTCATTCGATCGCGAAGACCCTTACCGGTGCGGTGTCATCATCGGTTCGGGGATCGGTGGTCTGAATGAAATCGAAGACCAGATGGAACGACTTTTTGCCAAGGGGCCGGATCGAGTCAGTCCGTTCACCATCCCCAAGATGATGCTCAATGCGGCCGGTGGCAACGTCGCGATCAGCTATGGCTTGCGAGGACCGAATTTCGCCGTAGCCACCGCCTGCGCCAGCGCCACCAACGCGATGGGAGACGCACTGAAGTATCTTCAGACCGGTGATGCCGACGTGATTGTCACCGGGGGTAGCGAAGCAGCCATCACGGCGATGGGACTGGCTGGCTTTGCCAACATGAAAGCGCTTTCGACAAGAAGCGATTCACCTCGAGAGGCAAGTCGCCCCTTTGATCTGCAAAGGGATGGCTTCGTCCTAGCGGAGGGTGCCGGCATTCTGGTCTTTGAAGATCTGGAGCATGCGCGGCAACGAGGCGCCAGAATCTATGCCGAAGTGATAGGGTTTGGCGCTAGCTGCGATGCAGGGCACATCACGCAACCGGATCCCTTGGGGACTGGGGCCGCGCGTGCCATGAGCAACGCGCTGCGGAGCGCCGGGATCGACGCCTCCCAGGTCGACTACATCAACGCTCACGGCACCAGCACGCCGCTGGGGGACAAAGCGGAGACGCAGGCGATCAAAGCAGTCTACGGGGAATCGGCCAGCAAAGTTTCCATCTCCAGCACCAAAGGTCACCTTGGGCACTCTCTGGGTGCCAGCGGTGGCATCGAAATGGTGCTCGCCGTGAAAAGTGTTTTCCACAATCTGGTCCCACCCACCATCAATCTGACCGACCCGGATCCCGAGTGCGATTTGGACTACACACCGCTGACTCCCAAAGAACGCGTGGTGCATATCGCCATGAACAACAGCTTTGGATTCGGCGGGCACAACGCCAGTATTCTCTGCAGCAAGTTCACCGGTTAAGCGACCAAGTCTTCACCTCGCGCCAGTAGCCGCCCGGTGGCCTGTCAATCAAGCCACATAGGGTGTGTGAGCCGGTCGTTGGATAAGTGCCTCTGGCGCCAGGTGATGGAAGCATGGCCGGGGCCACCCGACCGCGAAGACCCCGGAAGCCATCGCGGATTGGCGATTCGTTTCTTCGAGCACGAGAGCCGCTTCGTGGAGTCGCCTTTCCGCACTCGCATCCATCGGTCTTGCTCGTAGTGCTCGTGCTCGACCGACTGATGCTGATTCGAAGCCCGCTTCGCGAAGCACCAGCGCGAAATAGAGCGAGGGCAACTCTGTGCACCCAAGTGGCTGGTCGGCGGCGTGAGGCATCGTGACTTTTTTGGCGGCCACTAGGTGGTGGTCGCCGATCGATCTATTTTTTCGTCGAGTCACCACGCTGCAGCCACTCGACCCAGATCGCGTCCAGAAGCAGCTGCGCCGCATGATAGACGACCATCGGCAGGATACTTACCCCGCAGTCGATTCCCAGCTTCAGCCCCACCATCAATGTCTTCTGGCTCCCTGCGATCGCTACCGCCACCCGGTTGCCACGCGAAGCGCCTATCCAGCCGCTTGCCCACCAGCCCGCTGCCAGCATCGCCAGATGCATCGCCGAAGCGACCAGCACCACCATCGCAGTCGACTGCCAGCCAAGTGGTTCCTGGCCGGCTCGCGGCAACCCCATCTGAATTGCCCCCAGCAGGACCATCCAGAGAATCCCCACCTGGCAGATCACCCCGACCACCTTCTTTGCCTGATTCATCCGTTGCCGGATCGCTGGCATCGAACCCAGCCACTGCCCCAGCACCATCGGCAAGAGCACCAGCAGGGCCAGATCGGTGAGCATCGGTAGCGGCTGGACAGCCACCTCCCTCCCCATCAGAAGGCTGATCCACAGCGGTGCGATCCAGAAGCAATTCGCGTTGGTGACGATCGTCACCAGAATCGCCAGGCTGTCGTTACCCGACCCGCGGCGCGTCCACAGGGCTGCCGATGCCAGGGTGCATGGCACCACGGCGGCTACGATCATCCCACCTGCCAGATCAGCCGACCACCCCCAGGTCATCAACCAGGCCAACAGTGGCAGGACGACCACATTGAGCGCGATCGCCAGCAACGCCTCACGCCACGCCCGAATCGCATCCAGAAGCTGGGATGCAGGAACCGGTAGCGCCATCAGAAACAGGACGATGGCCACGGGGGCCTGTCGCAAGAGGGCCAGACGACTGATACCCTCCCATCGCTGGGCCTGCAGGACCCCGATCGTCAGACAGCAGGCCAGAGCGCACAAAAACCAGTGTTCCTTGAGAAACCGCAATCCCATCGCATCCTTCCATCCCACTGCCCCGGGGAGTGGCTTGTCCACCAAGGGTGGCCCTCTTTCGCCTGTCGCATCCACGCACTGCAGATTAAACTAAAGAGGTGGAGGGCACAAAGGTCGGCCAACCCATCGCACGCCTGATTTCGATCTTCCCACCAGGTTTCTCATGCTCCGCTACTGGACCGCCGGTGAATCCCACGGCAAAGCCCTGATCGCTCTTATTGATGGCTTCCCTGCAGGTCTTCAGATCGACCCTCAGGCGATCGACCGCGACCTGCGGTTGCGACAAGGTGGCTATGGTCGAGGCGGCCGGCAGAAGCTGGAGACCGATTCGGTCGAAATCCTGACCGGCATCTGGCAGTCGGTGACACTTGGATCTCCTCTGACGCTGCAGGTCATCAACAGCGACTCGAAGCTGGAACGGCTCAAGGAACTCCCTCGTCCCCGCCCCGGTCATGCCGATCTGACAGGAGCCATCAAGTACCTGGGGTCGATTCGTGGTGTGCTCGAGCGATCGAGTGCTCGGGAGACAGCCGTTCGCGTCGCCGCTGGTTCGTTGACTCGGCAGCTGCTGTCTGCCTTTCAGATCGAGGTACTGGGCTATGTGGTATCGCTGGGAGGCATCCCGATTCCTGCCGCCGGGGGTTCGATCGCCCAGCACCGAGCGATGCGCGATGCATCGGCCATCTATTCGCTCAACCCCGAAATCGACCCCCAAGTCTGCGCGGCGATCGATCGGGCCGCCGACGACGGCGACACCCTGGGGGGTGTGATCGAGGTGCGCGTCGAAGGCCTTCCTTTTGGACTTGGTACCCATGCGCAGTGGGACCGCAAGCTCGATGGCAAACTGGCGCAGGCCGTCATGGCCGTGCAGGCGATCAAGGGGGTCGAAATCGGCCTGGGCTTCCAGGCCGCCCATCTCCCCGGCTCCCAGGTTCACGATCCGATTCACTTCGACCCCGCCCAGCGACAAAGCCCCAACCTGGGTTATGTTCGCCCCACCAACCATGCCGGTGGCCTGGAAGGGGGCATGACCAACGGCCAGCCTCTGGTGGTGCGAGCCGCCAAGAAGCCGATCAGCACCCTTCGAAAACCGCTGGATTCGATCGAGATGGATTCGAAGGAACCGCATCGAGCCAGTTACGAACGGAGCGACGTGTGCGCGGTCCCTGCCGCCGCCATCATTCTGGAATCGGTGGTCGCCTTCGAGATCGCAGCCGCCCTGATCGACAAGTTCGGTGGTGACAGCCTCCAGGAAATGCAGGCCCGCTACCATCTGTTCCTGGAAATGGCCGGCAAGCGGTGAGCGAGGCGAGCTGGAAGCGGGGCAACTACCCCCTTTTTCCAGTAACCGCTACGGCTTCTCGCTCATCGGACAGGTGCACTCCCATCGCTGGCACCCCGGACATCCGCTTCCATACTTCTTTTGCAGCGCCAGACTCAGATCGACGCCAGCGACATTGGCGATGGTCGCCAGCCACGCGATCACATCGGCGAATTCCTCATGCAGATTCTCGCGATCCCCTGTTCGCAACGCCGTGGCCAATTCACCGACCTCCTCCATCAACCACATGAAGGTGCCGTCGACCCCCCGCTCGCGGTCCTTTTCAAAATACATCGTCCGGATCTGCTGCTGGAAATCCTTCAGCGATACATCTGCCGATCGGTCGTTCATCCGTTGCTCCATTCGCTGTTTTTTGGTCTACCAGCCGACCTTACCCGGCCGACCGATGGTTCTCGACAGCCCCAAAAAAATTTAGTACCTATTCAAAAACAGGCCATTGCTAGCGCTGCAGGTTGTGGTGGATCGGGTCCCGGATAGGCTTTTATCTCGATCCAGGCATCCAGATCTTCCGCTCCTGTGGAACCGCTCCCAGCCCGTCGACTCCACCCCCCTGCCCTGCTTGCGACCTCCGGGCTTTGATCCTCAGGTAGGGAGCGATGAACTGGCAGCGATGAGCGAACGAGCCGATTGGCTGGTCGGGCTTGCCGTGCTGGGGTTCCCGAACATCTTCGATCACCATCCCTGCGCGGCAGATGCCACCGAGAATGGACTCCAGGCTGTGCGCGAACTCCATCGTCCCTGGCTCCCTCAACCGGCTTGGTCCGACGGGGCTATCCACCGCCAGGCCACTGCCGGCTGGATGATCGATCCGGTACTTCCCCCCCAACGGCTCCAGAGACGCCTGCAGGTTCATCGGCTGCTTGTGCTGGGAGATGTAGAGCCCACCGGGGCGCAGCACACGGGCCACCTCGCGAAAGACCGGCATTGGCTGCTTCACATAGCAGGTACTGACCGGATGGATCACCAGGTCGAACGCTGCATCTTCCAGCATCGGCATCGAAACCATCGATGCTTGGATCAGTCGGACCGAGAGCTTTCGTTCGGCAGCTACCTGCCGATCCAGTTCCAGCATCCCAGGGCTCAGATCGACCACCGTCACCTGGGCCCCTGCAGAGGCATACAAGGCGCTGTGCCTGCCTCCCCCGGCTGCCAGGGCCAAAACCCGCCATCCCCGAATATCGCCTCCCAACCAACCCACCTCATCGACCACTTCCAGGGGACGGCGTAATTCGTCGTCTTTGGCTGGCTGGGCCAGAGGGTGAGCCAGGTTGGCCATTCGGTCCCATGCCGCCGCATTGACTTTCTCTTCGTCGGAAGGCGCCCACCGATCCCCTAGGGAACTGCCTCCTCCCTTCCCGCTGTTCATCGACTCCCTCCCTGCTCCCCCGCAATCCGCTCCTGCAATCGCCGCTCGACCTCCCTCAGATCGCTCCAGTATCCCTCGCGCACCCAGTGGACGACCGGTCGCCTAGGTTCCCGTGCCGCTGCGACCAACCATTGGCTGAGCCGTCGCCAGGCGGCCACACTCGGCCAACCTTTCAGCTCCAGGTAGACCACTCGCCCATGGCGATCATAGAGCTGTCCGTCCAATTGCCATCGGCAGGTCGCATCACCCCCTGTCCAAACCCAAGACCCATCCGGCTCGAAAAACATCCCGGCTTCATCCCGCACCATCTGCTCGAACTCCTCGAACGCCATGTCCCAACCGGCCGAGTTGCCGAATGCCGGGGCGGAGGCGTCCAGAGAAGCGTCGGCACGACTGGCCCGGCTGCTCCTCGAAAGCTCATCTTCTGGCGTATCGCTTACGTAAATGCGAAGGAAAAGCTCCGGCGTGCCCGCTAGGTCGATGGGATCGATCATTCGAATTTCTCCCGATCGACCGATTCGCAGACCCAGCGATGGTAGGCGGTGCTGCTAGCCACTTCGATCGAAAGCAGCTCGGGCACCTCATAGGGATGCAGCAGCTCCAGACATCGCAAGACAGCCTGATGGCAAGCGGGCAAGGTCTTGATCTGCAACCGGAACTCCTTGGTCGACTCAAGCTGGCCTTCCCAGCGATACCAGCTTTCGATCGGACCTTCGATCTGAACGCAGGCAGCCCACTGTTTCTCGATCAGCTGGCGCGCAATCCGCTGGGCATCCTCCATCTGGGAGACAGTAGTGCAGATCATCACAAGAGGCTCGCTCCCCGATGTCCTGGGCATCGACTCATCCGAACCGTTCGATCGTTCCATCGAACCCCTCCTGCCGCCAGAGATCGCTTCAATCTTTGAGAAATGCCTGCCTCAATTCTTCGATCGCCTCGTCGGGCATCGGCTGAATCGGGCCGAGTGCCGATGCCTGGAGGATGGCCTCCGCCGTCGTCTCCAACACCTCCAGCCGATCGAAAGTCTCCAGCACTTCACTGCCCACCACCAGGACGCCGTCGTTGTCCATCAGCACCACAGGATGATCCCTGTCGATCTCCTGGGCGATCGATTCCGGCCGGTCGAAAGCCCGGCCAAAAGGGGCTCGCAGCACATCGCGAAGAAAGAGATAACTTTCGGGGATGGTGCGTGAGCGAAGCGGGGCATCGACGACGCTGAAGGCAGATGCATGGACCGGATAGGCGTTGGCGATCGCCCCCACCCAGGGGTGCATCCGGTAGATGGCTCGATGCAGCGCCGCAGCGCGACTGGGCCGCCCGGACGTGTGCGCCACTCCCTGGCGGACCCGCACCAACTGCTCGGCCGTCAAACCGCTGCGATGGGCACGGTAGGGAGTGATCAGGAAGTCATCGCTACCCAGCCGCGCCGAAAACGTCCCTTCGGTGCTGATGATCAAACGCTGCTGATAGCCGCGTCGAACGAAATGAGCCAGCTCGCGGCGCAGCTCCTTCTCCCTGGTCGATACCTCCAGAAGCGTCGGGGAGGTAGGCATTCTCGCTGCGTTTTGAGCGGTTGCCAGTTGGTGGTCCGAGAGCTGCCGTGGCTCACCCAGCCCGCGCGCCGCCAGTTCCGTCAGCGCCGTGAATTCCAGCGTTTCGAATCGCTGAAAAGCGTGCCGCAGGCTCTCCCCTCCAACCACCACCCCATGGTTCTCCAGGATCACGCAGCGAGCCCCGGCGGCAAACGATTCGGCGATCCGTTCCCCCAGTCTCTCGCTTCCGGGAAGGGCATAGGGGGCCATGGCAACATCCTGGCAGACCTCATGCGACTGTCGAAACATCCGGACTCGTGGAAGCTGCCGGGCAATGCTGAAGGCGACCAGCGCCACCGGATGGGCGTGGACGATTCCCCTCACCTCGGGTGCAGCGCGATAGATGGCTTGGTGAAAGGGCAACTCGCTGGAGGGTCGGTGACGCCCCTCCACCGCACCGTCCGGCCGGACGCAAACGATATCTTCGCGCGTCATCTGTCCCTTGTCGACGCGACTGGGCGTGATCCAGATGTCTCCCTCCGGAGTGAGAATCGAGAGATTGCCCCCGGAGGTAGTCGTCATGCGATGGCGATAGATCGCATCGATGGTGGTCGCGATTTCATCGCGAGGTGGAACGAGCGGATCGTCGAACGGTTGCGTGGTCGGATCCATGGTCCGCTAGCTCCTGATAGGTTTTCAGCCGATAGGGAATCTGGACGTAATCGAGCACCCGGCAGAGGCCCCTCAGGGCAATCCCCAGGCCATCGGGACCGCTGTAGCCGCCAAACTGTCCGCCCCCCTTAACATGAGGCTCCAGATCCAGAAAGACCCCATCGGCTCCTCGACGTCGCATCCTTCGCTCGATCTTCGGCAATTCCTCCTTCAAGTCGCGGAGGATCGCTTCATGGCCGCTGTCTCCCTGGTCCGCCGGTACGAAATGCTTGAGCGATTCTTCGTCGACGTGCCCCTTACGACCGGTGGGATTCGGATTTCGATAGTCCTTGATATGCAGCCAGCCAAGACCAGGCTTCATCGCAAGGTATTCTTCGTAGACCTGCTGCGTGGTCATCCCCTGACAAACCAGATTCGCGCCATCGAAGATCAGCACCAGTGCCGCACTGCCAATCGCTCGGTGCATCTGGCCCAGCAATCGGCCCGTCTGTCCCACCAGATTCGCCTCCACCTCCAGGCCAAACGTCAATCCCTCAGCATCGCACACCTCAGCGATCTTCCCCACCTGGTCGATCGCCTGCGATAGATGCGGCCCAGGATCAGTCCCCTTGGGATGGTAGAAGGAGAAACCTCGGATCAGCTTCGCATCGAGCGCGTGGGCTTGGGCACACGCCTGTTTGACATCCTTCTGCAGATACTGTTTGAAGGGAACGTAGCGGTTGGAGGTCCCGTCATCGACATCCATCAGCTTCACCTTACCAATCGGAGAACCGATCGAGGAGATCGATAGACCATGGTCGCTGGCCATCTTGCGGACCAGCGCCAGTTCGGGCTTGTCCAGCAGCATGACGTTCTTGACCCCCTGGCCCACGTCGATGAAGCGCAGGGTCATGTAACGAAGCCCCAGAGCGGCCATGGTGCACATTTGAGCGGTGGCGTTCTTATCGGAAGCCGCCTCATCCGCAAAACCGCTCAGCAACACCTCTACCGAATCACTCATCTGCATCTCCCTCTGGCCTTCGTTGAAATACCCGCGATCCCACCGCGTCAAAAGGCTTGTGCGATCGGGACCAGCTCCATCAACTCTCCACAGGATGCTGGACGCGAATCACCGAAGTGATCCCGCCACGCGCATTCCACCGACTTTCGATCATCACCCGACGTGGCTGCACCATGTCGATGAAGTCGTCGAGAATCCGATTGGTCACGTTTTCATAGAAGATCCCCTCCTGCCGAAAACGCTGCAGATAGAGCTTCAGGCTCTTCAGCTCCACAATCAACCGATCGGGGACATACCGGAAAACCAGCGTCCCGAAATCTGGCTGACCCGTTTTGGGACAGACCGAGGTGAATTCGGGACAGACGATTTCGATTTCGTAGGGTCGATCCGGGTAGGAATTCTCGAAACACTCCAGGACTTCACGAAAAGGCGTTCCCACGGGGATGGCTCCTTGATCGAAGGGGAGGGTCGGTCGTACGATCGAAGAACCGACACCAAAATGGATATTGTCACCATTCTACGAGCCGCGAACAGCCACCCCACTCCGACACCCCACTCTGCAAAGCATCGCCCCAGCTTATGGAGATCTGCGAGTTCTACCACAGCCGACAGGGAGAAGGACTCCTGACCGGTACGCCATCGATCTTCCTTCGAACCAGTGGCTGCAATCTGCGATGCGGTTTCTGTGACACCCCCTTTGCTTCCTGGGAACCGGAAGGACAGAGGGTGGCGATCGCCGATTTATCGGAACGGATCCTTTCGGACCCCACGTCCCACGTCGTGATCACCGGCGGTGAACCGATGGTCTGGAAATCGCTCCAGATACTAACCGAAACGCTGGTTCAAGGGGGGAAGCATGTGACGATCGAAACCGCGGGGACCATCGATCGCCCGGTCGCATGCAACCTCATTTCGATCAGCCCCAAGCTGAGCAACAGCGATCCAGATCCTCTGCGAGCCGGTCGGTGGCTGGCCAGACATCGTAAGCGACGTCAGAATGCACTGCAGGTTGTTCCCCGACTGATTTCACGCTACCCGTACCAGTTGAAATTTGTCGTCGCCACCCAGGAGGATCTCGACGAGGCAACACGGTTCCTTCGACTTCTGGGCCCCTGGGACGCCGATCGAATTCTCTGGATGCCCGAGGGTATCGACCAGAGGGTTCTTGATGAGCGATCCGGTTGGCTGGAGCCATGGTGCCGCAAACATGGCTTTCGCTTCTGCCCTCGAAAGCATATCGAGTGGTATGGCAACCGCCGGGGCACATAACCGACCCCGGCTTTCAGGAGCCACCAACGGACCTAGCCTATGTTGAGCTGATCGTCCAAGACGAAAGCAACTCAAGGGCAACAGGCCGCAGCGCGATGCGCTTGCCGAAGCGAGTATCGCAGTGCGACTGGCGGAGGCGATGGACTGGAATGATCAAATCGAGGCACCTCGACTCCCGATCATCCAATCTCTTCTTTGATCCGCTTGAGAAAGTGCTCGCTACCCCCTTTGGAAAGCTCTTTCACCTGCTTCTCGGCTTCCTTCTTGTTCTCGTACTCAAAGATCGCGACGCGCTTGAGGTTCTGATTGAAGACACCCCAAAACAACTTGGCACGAGGAGGATTGGCCGCCTTCGATCGGCTCTTTCTGGGTGTGGCCGCCTTGGCCTTTTTCTTCGGTGCCTTTTCGGACTCGTCCCCACCCTCCGCATCACCTTCCTGCGCGATCTCGTCGGTCACTTCGACATCCTCTGTCTTCTTCTTGGAAGTGCCTTTGCCTTTGGCTGGAGCCACGATCGATCCTCCGCTGAGATGCCTTGAATGACCCGATCAGTCAGACGAGAGAAAGCGAGAGCTGGTGATGTCCGCCGGATGGAGCATCAAAGCCCCCGTAAAGTGTCGGGGACGGCTGCGTCGGCGACGAATTCGGGTCGGGAAATCCCGGTTCGCCATTTCCACTCGAACAACCCTCATTCTAATGCAAATCGTATCTTTTTCCCACACCCGGAGCGTTAATCACCGCAGATACCCCACTGAATAGTGGATTTTCTGCCAAAGTTTCGGCTGGAATTTGGGGAATCATGCGAATTTCTCCAGAATGGCATCGACCCACAGACGGTACTGGAGGGGGGAGGGGTGGAGTTGGTCGGAGGTATAGAAGGCTTCCTTGGAGTGGACATGGGGCTGGGAGGCGGCGGTTAAATCGACCCAGGGAATCTCCCAGCGGTCGGCAAGGCCCGAGATCGCTCGATTGAAGGTGGCGATCTGCGAGCCGATCTGTTGGCGATCGCGGTCGGCTGCAAAAGGACTCTGGCTCCAGTCGGGAATCCCGACCAGCCAGAGATGTTGTTTTCGATAGCCGCAGGCGGCGGCTGCCAACTGCAGCAGTCGCTCCAAATGCTCGATGCACTGGTCGATCGCCAACTGGCGATATTGGTCGTTGACTCCAGCGCTCACGCAGGCACCCCAGAATCCGTCGCCAAGCCCGGACTTAGGGAGGTTCTGCAGCAATTCCGCAGCGGTCCAGCCGGTCTGGGCGATGATGCGAGGCGGTCCCCAGTGGCGGCCCCAGGCAGGCAGGGCTCCCTGCTTGAGTCGTTCGATCAACTGCCAAGGCCACGATTCCTGCAGGGAGACTCCCTCACCGAGAGTGTAGGAGTCTCCCAGGAAGAGCAGCGAGTGGGTCATGTCCGGGGTCCTCCTGCCAAGGCTTCGGGGGGGCCGGTTGCCAAGGCAGCCGGATGGAGATTCCCCAACTGCCATTGGACTGGTTGCCGTCTTGGGATCAGCGGCGTGCTGCTGGGTGTTGGAAGGGGAGCCAGGCGCCATCCTTCTGACTGCTGGCGACGCATTGCTGGATGAAGAACATCCCTTCGACCCCATCATACACATTCGGGTAGACCGTCTCCCGCTGTTCGGGCTTTGCACCCGACTGGGCAGCCACCATCGCATCGAAAGCCGAAGCATAGATGTTGGCGAATGCCTCGAAGAATGCTTCTGGGTGCCCGCTGGGTAAGCGGCAGGCAGCGCGACCTGAGGCATTCATGAAGGGGGCGTTGGGGTCGCGTGTGTAGAGTTGATGCGGGTGTCCGTTGCGGCGAACCACCAGGACATTCGGTTCTTCCTGACGCCAGGAAAGAGCCCCCTTGGTGCCATCGATCTCGATCGACAGATCATTTTCTCGACCGTGGCTTATCTGGCTGGCGGTGACCGAGCCCAGGCCGCCACCTTGAAAGCGAATGATCGCCGTGCCGTAGTCATCCAATTTCCTGCCCGGCTCAAAGGTGCGCAAGTGGCAACTAATCGCCTCAGGCAAGAGGCCGGTCATGTAGCGTCCCAGATTGTAGGCATGGGTCGCGATGTCCCCAAAGCATCCCGCCGCACCGCTCTTGGCCGGGTCGGTACGCCAGGCTGCCTGCTTTTGATCCGACTC
Source organism: Pirellulaceae bacterium (assembly GCA_044337705.1). Classification (GTDB taxonomy): domain Bacteria; phylum Planctomycetota; class Planctomycetia; order Pirellulales; family Pirellulaceae; genus JBEISR01. Next base: position 74,475 of record JBIINB010000006.1, read on the forward strand.
TTCCAGGCGAGTTCGCAGCCACCCCTGGATGTACGAGGATCGGACCGCCTGAATCTCTCCCAGTTCCCCGCTGAGAATCATCTCCCGCGCTTGCCGAACCAGAGGATAGCCGGTGTAGTTGTGTGTCAGAGCAAACACCCGACCACTCGACTCCACCACCTTCTGCAGCGATTCGGCCTGCCCAAGATCGAACGTCATCGGCTTGTCGCAGACGACGTGAAAACCCGCCTCCAGTGCCGCTCTGGCAATCTCGTAGTGGGTGTGATTGGGGGTCGTCACCGAAACAAAATCGATCCGCTGGTCGGCGGGCAACTTGTGTTCCGCATCGAGCATCTCCTGGTACGACCCATAGGCTCGGGTGGAGCAGATCCCGTAGTCGGCAGCCGAAGCCCGAGACCGCTCGGGGTTGCTGCTGAGCGCTCCGGCGACGACCACGGCGCGATTGTCCAGGCAGGCTCCGATCGAGTGGACGCGGCCGATGAATGACCCCTGACCGCCACCTACCAGTCCCATCCGCAGTTTGCGATTGAGTGTGCCGTTGATGCCCATCGAAACAAATCTCCTCTAGAAGAACAGTTGAATCGGGATAGTTGGATCGAGATCCGTGGAAGGGGAGGCGGACCACGCGGTTCCGGAGTCGTTTGGCTAGCGTTCGGCTCCCGTTGAGCCTGCCGACCTTGACGGGACAATCAGGTGGTGACGTGAAAGGGTAAAAAAATGGCTTTGTATTCGGAAAACGTTAGGATATCACACAATAAGAGGCCGCATCAGAGGCGCCGGGGAATGATGCAGCAGTGGAAAAGGCGCTCCTTTGTCCTCGAGCGGGGTCACGCAGGCTGAAGGGGACGCAGGGATGCGGTCGATACCCCTTTTGTTGCAGCGTGCCAGTCGATTGGAATCGGCGCCCGGTTTTGCCGCAGCATCCAGAAGCGACATACAGAGCTACGATGCGTTTGGGGGAGTTCCCCCTCGCCAGCGAACGTCCAGAAAACGCGACCCAGATCGCCAAACCAGGAGTCTTTCCCATGGACCTGCCTGTTTGTGAACCCTCCCAAGACACCCCCTCCAGGGGCGATGGCTCCCAAGCAGCGGTTTGCTGCCAGTGTGGAGCCTGGTTCTGGCCATCCTTGCTGGCAGCTTTCTGCGCGCTAGTTTGCCTGGC
>JBIINB010000169.1:0-8591 GCA_044337705.1 Pirellulaceae bacterium
GATAATCATCCACCATCTGGCGACGGTGGCTACGGAAGGAAAGTCATCGACGTCGATCGCTCTTTTCTCTTTGACTAGCTTCCAACTGCTTGGCGATTGTCGATCTCTTGCTCTCGGGCAGTCGTGTCCATGCTGTTTCGTAGAAGACTTGAGCGGCTGCCATATGGCCACGTGCAGCCGACTCCTTCGCCTTCTCCAGCCAGTATCGAACCTCTGCAGCTTCATCCAAAGGCGACTCCATTGGGGTGTCGACCAAATGATGAGAATTCGCATGATTCAGGAGCGCCATGTAAGCATAGTCGGATGGGCGTTCGCCCGAACGACGGAAGCCCTGTTGTAAAGGCTGTTCAGCCTCCGTCGGTAATTGCGCTCTCCGAACTAGGCGTGAAACCGAATCGGCATCGCGAGCAGCTGATGGATTGCGGCCGGGCGATCGGGCGTCCGAAAGGCTCTTTGTGCCACCTGTCGACTTGTTTGTTCCGTTCGTTTTGTTTCCACGAGTTAGCGTGGCCCCCGTGTTCGATGAGGAGGCGGGCTTGGGGCGTCGGAGGCGACTTGGCACCGGATCGGCCACCGAAGCGAGGATCGCCTCATCCAGTTGCTCGAGATCGATCACATGGACCTGAACACTGGTTCCTGGGAGCTGCAGATAGCCTTGCCGGTGAGCCGCACCGCTGAGCTGGTTTCCCGCGAGCGTGCTGTTCCAAGCTGCGCGGGGATTTCGCGACATGAGTGCTATGCCAGAGTCAGGGACTAGCGACGAAGAGTTCGAAGAATGCGTCCCAACGGTAGGGGCGCGTCCGATCTGTGCCATGCCGATCGATGGCGCACAAATACCCAGCAAAGCAATTCCGAGAAAACCAAGGAGCACTGACTCATCAGAAAAACGATGCATGACCGAATCACTCGCGTGGTAAAAGGCGTCAAATACGGGACTTCACATCTTACCTCGCGAAACAGGCATTTTCAGGAAAGAATGTCCCAAATAGGAACACCGTGGTCGATTTCCAGTCGCTTCCTTTCTGGCAATTCCAATTTTCGCGAATCAAGCCCCAATTGATGAAGGATGGTGGCGTGGATATCGGTGACATAATGGCGATTTTCGACGGCATGAAATCCGATCTCATCGGTCGAACCGTGAACGGTTCCCCCTTGGATTCCGCCCCCTGCGAGCCAAACTGAGAAGCCGAAAATATGGTGATCTCGGCCGTCTGACCCCTGGGCTCCGGGGGTTCTTCCAAACTCAGTTGCGAAGACGACGATCGTCTCGTCCAGGAGCCCCCGCCGCTGGAGATCGATCAGTAATCCTGCGATCGGTTTGTCGACAGCAAGGGAATTGGCTGCGTGATTTCCTTTTAAGCCACCGTGAGCGTCCCAGGCTCCCGCACCGCCACCTCCATGTTGCACCTGAATGAATCGCACCCCTCGCTCCACCAGTCGACGTGCCGCAAGCATCTGCGTTCCGAAGTCCTTGGTTTCCGCACGATCGATCCCGTAGAGTTGCTGCGTCTCCAGCGTCTCCTCCTGCATTTGGATTGCCTCTGGAACCGACTGCTGCATGCGAAATGCAAGTTCGTAGGACTGTATTCTCGCTGCGAGCGCATCATCTTCCGGCAGTGCCGCAGATTCCAGTTGATGGAGTTTTCGCCACAGGCCCAAACCTAGCTTCTGATGAGCCATTCCAGAGGGGGATTCGGGGCTACCGAACTCAAGAGGCTTGCTTGGGTCGATTTTCAAAGGAACGGCATCATGAGCGGGGCCAAGATAATGGCCATCGCGACGATTCCAATACTCACGGAAGCCCATCGAGACGAATTGAGGCAGATTATCGTTTAGGCTTCCTAATCCGTAGTGAACCCAAGCGCCCAGGGTGGGGAAGTCGCCATCGTTTTGGTGGCGTCCGGAATGAAACTGCGTCTGTGCTCCGTGATTGCTATCGGTGGTCCACATCGATCGAACAATCGCCAGCTTGTCGACTTGGTTTCCTAGATGAGGAAACCAGTCGCTGACCTCAATGCCACTTTGGCCGTATTTCCGAAATCCAACCTGCAGTGGGTACAGCGTATTCCTCTGATTGCCATTGCCGTCTGGAACAACCAGTCGTTCGATCGCTAATTTTTTTGGATCTTGAGCTTCGGCAAATGGTGTTTCTGCGATGGTCTTCCCAGCGTACTTGGTAAGCATCGGCTTGGGATCAAAACTCTCCATATGGCTGACGCCACCATTCATGAACAGCCAGATCACACTCTTTGCTCGAGGGGCAAAATGGGGGCCGGTGGTGACTGCTTCGGAGCGTAGGGATGCAAGGGTATCCCGATGAAGCATCGAGGCTAGCGCGATCGGTGCCAGCCCTCCTCCCAGACGCCGAATCCAGTCGCGACGATTTGGGCAATGGCAACAATCTTGGATTTGGCTATCCCCTTGAGCATGGGACGGAGTCATCACGGGCATCCTCGCTATTGGTTCGCTGATCATCGCATCGATTCTGGACGATGTATTGCGGAATCACCGAAGTGTCACAAATTCATGATGGTTGTACAGCACCCAGCAGAGATGCTCCCAGCGATCTGCGCCGCTTCCATCGGCTGCCGACTGGCTGAATTCCTGCATCGCCTCTCGGCATGCGATCGCTTCATCCTCCGTCGGAAGTCGACCAAGGAATCTTCGGAAAGCTGCCTGGATGATCTGCTGTTCCAGATCGGGAGAATCGGCCAGGCTGGCTTCTACTCCGGCATCGGCAAGCAATTGCCGAGCTGCGATTGCCGAATGGTCGAGAACCAGTCGGCTATTGAAAAGGGCAAGTGCCTGTTGGGGGATCACGCTTTGCTCGCGACGGTAGCATTCCTTCACAAGAGCTTCGTCAAATTGGGATAGGAAGGAATTGCGGTCGTTGTTGGAGTGGAAGAAATAGAGGCTTCGCCTTTGAGACAGATTCTGTTGGTCGATCGGAACGGGAGGACCAGAGAAGGAGCCATCGAGTGATTGTGCAGTCGCGAGCACTGCGTCCCGAACTACCTGAGACTCCAAGCGAATAGGTATCCTTCGCCACCACGAATGGTTTTCGGGATCGATCCGATGAGATGCAGGCACCGCGTCGGTCTCGGAACGTCGCCGATACACCTCGGAAGTCACAAGTAGTCGATGGAACGCCTTGATATCCCAATCATGTTCGATCAACCATGCCGCCATCCAGTCAAGCAATTGGACCTGTGGTGGTGGCGAGCCCTTGCGTCCGAAATCGAAAGGAGGGTCGACTAATGGGTGTCCAAAGTGTCGCGTCCAAAGGTGATTGACTGCAACTCGAGCGGTCAGGGGATGTGAGCGATTGGTGAGCCAATGGGCCAGTGCGGTACGTCGGCCGCTGCTGGTTTTCTGGAAGGGTACCGCTGGATCGTCCGCCGTTGAGGAAGCAAAACGGGTGGGAAACCAGCGGGCCCCTTCGAAGGGGGCAATGGCTATCGCTCGCCTTTGCTCGTCGGTCAGCGCCATCGCTTTTTGAAGCCGATCCTCCAGGGCGGAAAGCTCGTTTTCCAGTTTGGATTTCTCTGAAGCTGCGGATCGTCCAATCTTCCACTTCGTATCGGCCATGCGATGTTCGATGCTACGAAGATTGGCCGCGTGCTGAGCCTCCCGGGCAAGCTCGGCTGCCTCCCCTGCAGGTTCTGCCTGCGCTCCCGGAAGGCTGTTCTTCCACGCTTGCTTCCATGCCTCAGCCCGCCGCTCGACTGCCTCCAATTCCGCCTGCCTGCTAACCAAATGGAGCCGTGCCGAATCGTGGAAAAGTTGCCTGTCGGCCATCAGTCGCTTGGCTTCTTCGAGCGATTCTGGGATCTCAGGTGGAGCGGAACCTTGTTTAGGATCGACAAGCAGCATCTCCTTGTCCAATTCCTTCAGCGAAATCTGGTGGACGGTCGCGATCGCATCAAAGGTGGTTGCCATTAGGCGAGGAGCCGCCTTGGGCAGCGGGCAGTCCCAGGAGATTTTCAGCTGGTCGTCGATGAAAGCGTTGAATCTTTGGCCACGGCGAAGAATCCGTAGACGGTAGCGACGATTCAGTTCCACCGGCATGGAAACGGCAGCTTCCGGAGGATAGATCCATTGCCCATCCTTCATGAAAGATGCTTGGATCTTCGATCCACCGGCGTAGGCGCTAATGTAGATCGAGATTTCTTCGGTGCGTTTGGTTTGACCGCTTACCTGACGCTCGACTGCATCGAACGAAAGCCCGACGCTGCGCCATTGGCTGCCCGCTTCGGTTGAAAACTCCATCGTGACATCGATAGCTTCTGGGAGTGGTCCCTGGTATTCGATTGCCGAACCTTGAGGACCATCCATGGTCTGCTTCCAGCCGACGTCGGTCGGTATCCAGGATCCGCTGATGGGTTTCCAAGGAAGGGGCGTTTTTCCTGCAAAGTCAAATGATCTCGCCGTTTCGGCGCTTCCGTTGGACGGTTCAGGCGGGGCCTCGGGGATGCCTTGGGATTCCCAGTGAGCCAGAATCTCTTCGGCCTTTTCTCGTTGCTGTTGCGCTTCCTGAAGATTGGCTTTGGCAGCAGCCACTTCCCTCCTGGCCAGTTCCACGTAGGTTTCGATGATGCCCGGGCGGCTGGCTGGTTGAGATCCCTCGATGGGCAGTTGGACCGTTGCATACTGGAAGCGGTCGCCAGCCAAAAGCTGTGGGACTCCAGGGGCCAGCGCGTGCTTCGTATCCGGGTTGGTTTCCTGGCCGCGGATCAGAAGGTAGGTGGGGGCACCCAGCAGTCCATCGAAGACCGTGGGAACAGCGTTCTCCTCCAGATTCCCTATGCCCGGTATCATCTCATTGCGCACGACATAGGGTTCGAAGATCGCGCGCATCCGATAGTAGTCTTCCTGACTGAATGGATCGTATTTGTGATCATGACATTTCGCGCAATTCATTGTGACGCCCATCAGGCCCTTGCTGACGTGCTCGACCGTTTCGTCCATCCACTGGTGGCGGTTGAAGAGAAAGTAATTCCTCGCCAGAAATCCGGTCGCTCGTAGCTTCTTCAAATCGGCTGGATAGAGTTCATCCGCAGCCAGCATCTGGCGGATCATCTCATCGTAAGGGATGTCATGGTTCAGGCTTTCAACAAGCCAATCACGCCAATGCCAAAGATGTTTTTGGCTGTTGCGCAGCTGATCGCCAAGTCCCCACCAATCGCTGTAACGCCAGATATCCATCCAGTGCCTTGCCCAACGCTGACCATGCCTTGGGTCGGCCAGCAGCCGCTCGACCATCGAAAGGTATCGATCTTCGTCGATACTTTCTTGGCTCCACTCCTTCACTAGCTCTTGAGGTGGTGGCACGCCTACCAAATCCAGCCAGAGTCTTCGCAATTGCATCTGGGGAGATGCAACGGGTGCGGCGACGATGCCGCGGGGCTGTTGGAAGGCAGCCAGAAAATGATCGACGGGATGAGCGGCCAGCGGGGAAGGAGCGATGGTTGCAGGGCCAAGCGGCTGGAAGGACCAGTGCAAAGCAGGATCGGGTTCGGGCGTTTCGTGCTCGGGTGCCGGTGCCCCTTGATCGATCCACCTACGCAACAACCCCAACTGCTCGTCCTCTACCTTCTCCCCTTCGTGCTCCGGAGGCATCCGCGTCGCATCGGTGGCCGAGGCGCGGTGGATCAGAAGGCTGCTGGCTCCATCACCGGGTTGAATCGCCGGACCATTATCCCCTCCTGACTTGATGAATTCGACGGTATCCAGACGAAGGCCCGCTTCCTGTTTGAGCGCGCCGTGGCAGGCAAAGCATCTCTGTTTCAGCAGCGGTTTGATGGTCTCGACGTAAAGCTGTTCGGAGGGGGATTCCGCCAAAACGGATGAGCCTGTGAATTCCACCCAGAGGATGAGGATTGCAGCGAACAAGACGTCAGGCGACGGTACTGGCAGCTTACGATTCCGTGAAGCAATCCCAGGGGAGATTGAACGTGAAAGCAGCATTTCACATCCCGACGTAAAAGGAGGGGAATCGCGAGGCAGGAAGCGTCTGGCAGTTAGCGACGCTCACTACATTCTACACGCTTCCGACATCGGGGCTCAATCTCGAGTGACGACGCCTAAGAGATCAGGGTGTCGACTGTTCGATTGTCATCTTCTGATCGATCTGTGGGTTTTCGATCGCCTGCAGCGTGCCGTCTGGCCAGGCGATTTCCAGCTTGGAGATCATGGTTTGCTTGCCCAAACCGAAGGTGACGGGCAACTCGCACTGCGACAGATAGCTCCGCGTTGGTGCCACTTGCCGTCGCAGCAGCGAATCTCCCAACTGTACTCTCACTTCGGCGCCGATCGCATCGCGATTGGGCGCTTTGCCCACCAGCTTGATCTGAAGCCAATGGTTCCCTAGTGATTGTTCATTACGCAGCAGTCTTGGCGGCCCTCCGTTGGATATCAGAAGAAGATCCAGGTCGCCATCCAGATCGATATCGGCATAGCTGGCACCCCGCCCTACCATCGGCTTAAGGAATGCATCGCCGACCTGATCGCGGCCCAGCTCTACCAGTTCCGTCGCGGCCTTCGATCCGGCATTCCAGAATAACTGCGGAGGCTGCTCATACTGTTCGGTCGGTTGCACCTTGGAAATCTCTTCCTCCAAATGTCCATTGCTGCATACGATATCCAGTCGACCATCCAGATCCATATCCGCGAAGAAGATACCGAAGGTCAGGCGAAGGAGGGTTTGCGGGCCGAAGCCAGTCAGGGCGGCCGAATCGAAGAATTGCGGTTTCGCACCACGGGAGACATAGAGACTGCAAGGTTCGTTGGCGAAGTTTCCTATGGCGATCGCCATATTGTCATCGTTGCGAAGAAAGCCGCAGTCGATCCCCATGGCGCCCGTAGCAATGCCGCGTCGATCGAAGGCAACACCAGCGGTGACTCCGATATCTTTAAACGTGCCATCTTTTTGGTTGAGCAGTAGAAAGTTGGCGACGGTGTCATTGGCCACCATGACATCCATCCAACCATCGCGGTTCACATCGACGGGTGCAAGAGCGAGTGATTTTCCGGAGGGTACTTGGGTGGCAGCATTTCGAATCTGAAGGTTGGCCGATTCAGAAACATCGGAGAACTGTTCACCGTCGTTTCGATAGAGCGTTAGGAAGGTACCGCCGAAGTTGGTAGGCTGCCCATAAGCGCGACCGACGCCCGTGAGGGTGAAATTGTTCCGCAAATCTAGCTCCCGGGACCAGACGACGTAATCACCTACCAGAAGATCTAGGTCATTGTCGCGATCGAAGTCGAACCACATCGCCGGGCAGCTCCACCGGTTCTCGCCACCGCCTCCCAGCCGAAACTGACTGGTCATATCGACAAACTTTCCTTGATCGTTGCGATAGAGATGGTTACCCCCAATGGCAGTCACAAACAGATCCACCCACCCGTCGCCATCGAAATCGCCGAATGCCGGTCCCATGCCATAGAAGACATGGTCCAGGCCAACTTCCTGTGTCACATCGACGAACTTGGTTCCTTTGTCGTCATTTCGATAGAGCTTCATGGTTGGCTTGGGGGCTGTGACCTTGCTGGACCAAGCCCAATCGGACCCATTGATCAGAAGAATGTCCTGGTCGCCATCGTTGTCGTAATCAAAGAAACCGCCACCTCCCCCCATCGTCTCGGGCAAAAGCCGCTCCCCTTCCTTGCCCGTATGGTGACGGAATTCGATGCCGACCTGGGAAGTAACATCCGCCAGCGGAATGGTTGGCAGCACTGACTGCTCGACTTCACGGATTTCGGGTGCCTGAACCTGAGTCACCACCTCAACCGGCTTTGGTTTTCTTGCCGAGAATACGCCCCAAGCCACCAGTGCGACAGCGGCAAGCATTCCGATCACGGCTAGAGATCGCCGGAAAGCGACCGAGATCACGTAATCGTCCTGCGGCAGTTCGTTCGGATCGTCGATGCGATCATTCTTTCGATTTGTCATGGAGTGCTACCAAAAGGCGAACGATAGACGAGGAGAGGAGCATGAAGCCAGCAATTGCTCAAGGGCTTGCTGCTGGCGAGGCGGGGGCCGGAAGGGTTTTTACATCCTCCGTTTCAACAGAAGATTGTATCTGGGTTCCAGCGCCGAGTGCATTTGCGGACGAAGAATCCGTTTGGGGGGTGCCTGGGGCGGTCGCAGAAGAAGCGGTGCCAGCTGCCGCTCCAAGGCCGGGGGCTTCTGGCCGGTGCAGGGAGTAGATCACCAACTGTTCCGCAGCGAAATTGGCCGCAGGGTACTTCTCACGTGCGACTGGCCGCGCCACGTCGGCTGCGTTGTCGTCCGGTTTGTACTGAAGGTTCCGATCGCGGTGATATGCTGACTTGTCTTCATCCCCCAATCGCTCGTAGATATCTGCCAAGTTGGCATGGGCGGTCGTGTTTTCCGGATCCAGCGCCAGAACGGTTTCGAATTCCTTCTTCGCTTCAGCCAGATACTCCTGGGAACGACTGGGATTGCCGCGAGCGGCCATCAGTTCAGTGAGGTCCATCAGGGTCAGGCCGAATTCATTGCGAACGATGTAATCGCGGCTGAAGTCGAACCCGCGTTCGCGTCGCTGCTGGGACTGATCATAGAGGACGCT
>JBIINB010000007.1:0-74384 GCA_044337705.1 Pirellulaceae bacterium
TTGCCGTCCTTACCCGCTGGTCCCATCGGGCCAACCGGACCGGCCTTTCCTGGAAGACCATCTTTGCCCGCTGCACCCGGCAGACCTGGCTTGCCGTCCTTACCCGCTGGTCCCATCGGACCAACCGGACCGGCCTTACCTGGAAGACCATCTTTGCCCGCTGCACCCGGCAGACCTGGCTTGCCGTCCTTGCCCGCTGGTCCCATCGGACCAACCGGACCGGCCTTACCTGGAAGACCATCCTTGCCGTCCTTGCCCGCCAACCCTGGCTTGCCATCTTTACCCGCAGGCCCCATCGGACCCACGGGACCCGCAGCCCCGGGCTTACCTGGCGCCCCGTCCTTACCCGCTGGACCTACTGGACCGGCTGCGCCTGGTTTGCCCGGTAGCCCATCCTTGCCTGCCGGACCAACGAGTCCAGCGGGACCGGGCTTGCCTGGCAGACCCTCTTTGCCATCCTTGCCGTCTTTCCCCGCTGGCCCAATAGGGCCAGGAGGTCCTGCAGGCCCCGGCTTCCCAGGCAACCCATCCTTGCCATCTTTTCCAGCTGGGCCAGGAGGTCCAGGAGGACCAGCAGGGCCGGGCTTACCATCCTTTCCGGGCAACCCGATCGGGCCTGGGATTCCAGGCTCTCCCTGCAGGCCGCGCAGTCCTGCTTCGCCCTTGAGAGCGGTGAGTTGGGTAGCGCCAGTGAGCGAAAGACCCTTCGGACGGTAATCGACCCAATGCCGGTGGTCGTCGTCCCAAATCCACAAAATCCCCTGGTTCTCTTGATACCAGGCATCCCCCAACGCACCAACCTTCGGGAGATGATCCCGGTCTTCAACCAAGCCTTGGATGGTCCGCACTGGCGGCAGCTTCTTGGTCACCACATCTAGCTCCAAAGAATAAAAAATCGACTCAGAAGAAAAGTGCCACGTTGAAGATCTCTCACGACGATGTCGCGCTCAACTCGGCCGGACCGTATTACGAACCGTAAAACGAGAAAGATCCCTATAACCTCTTTAAATTAACAGCCAGCCTAGCAATTTCAACATAGGCAACATGGGATGGTGGCGAAAATTAGAAAATTCCGCCCCCTTCGGGTCGCTCGGAAGCGATCCCGGCGCAAAGAGTTGGCCATCGATCGGCGAGGGGTTACCGATGGTACAGGAACTCTCGACTACTCATCAGGCTCCAATAGAAATCCTCCACAGCTTGACGCTGTTCCCCCTGAGGCACCTTTTTCAGTTCGTCCACCAGCTCCCGAAGCTCCACATCGGTTGGCTGGCGACTCAAGGTTTGCAGGAATGCCTTACGGACCATGTTTTCTGGATTCTCTGCCAGTCCGGCCATCGCCAGATCGACCACGCTCCCAGTCTGGGCGAGCTTCTCGTTGAGTGTCTCCCCGTTGCTCAGATGCAACACCTGTATGACGCTCGGCTCATTGCTCCGTTCGCAATCGCAGGTGATTCGCCGCTGGTGCCTTCCGAAGGTCTTCAGGAAGGTGCTTCGCACGGCCGAATCGTGCAGCTGGATCGCGCGAGTTCCCTTCGGATAGGCATCCGTCGGCTTGCGGTCAGCCCCTGAAAACTCGATCTCCTTGAATTCCTGCGGGACCCCTGTCACTTGGCAGATTGCATCCAGCAGCACCTCCGCCATCAATCGGCGAGGATAATAGCGAGTGAACTGCTTTCGATCCTGCTCGTTGTAGCCAGTGGCTTCGCTGGCGCGCTGGTATGTTTCTGACTCGAGAATCAACCGCATCAGCGACTTGAGGTCATAGCGATGATCGATCAGGTGCTGTTCCAGTGCCGCGATCAGTTTGGGGTTGCTGGGCGGATTGCTTGCGCGAAGGTCATCGACTGGTTGGATGATACCGATCCCGAAGAAGTTGGCCCAAACTCGATTGACGATCGCTTTGGTGAAATAAGGATTCTCCGGGGAGACCATCCAGTCGGCCAGCGCTATGCGGCGATCGGCTGGACTTTCGGGATCGATCGGAGAAGCGTCCAGGGGTGCGGGTGGTTGCGGTTTCCCCTTCGAAGGTTGAATTACATCCCCCTGTTCCAGAACGACAACCGTTCGCTTGCCGTCGCCATCGCGACCATCCCCACCCCAGCCTTTGGCGCGCACCCGCGCGAACAAGTTAGCCATCGCGTAATACTGATCGTTGGTCCATTTCTCTAGCGGATGATTGTGGCATTTGGCGCAGCCGATCGAGAGCCCCAAAAAGGCTTGGCATGCATTCTCCGTCATCGACTCGGGATCCTGGTGCAATGCATAGAAATTGGTGGCACCCTGCGTCGTGGATTCCCCTTGAGCGGTCAGGATCTCGCGAACCATCGAGTCCCAGGGGGTGTTGGCGGCGACATGTTTTCGAATCCATCCGTAATATGCTTGAATTGGTTCGGGTCTCAAGAGATTCCCATTGAGCATCAGGAGGTCGGACCACAGATAACTCCAGTAGTCGACGAATTCCGGCCGCTCCAGCAACTGCTCGATCAGTTTCGATCGCTTGTCGGCCCCTGGATTTTCCAAAAAGGCAACCACCTCCTGCGGTTCGGGGATTCGACCGATGGTATCCAGGTAGGCTCGCCGTACGAACTGTTCGTCGCTGCACCTGGGAGAGGGCGCGAGGTTCAATGTCCTCCACTGTTCCATCACCGCCTGATCGATTGGGTTGGTTATGGGAAACTCTGTCAACAACGATTCGGGTGGCTTGTTCGTATAGGGCACCATCACCTCCGCCAGGACGATGCGGCTGGCAAACCAGACGACCACCGACCCCACCCCGGGCCCGACGATCGCGACGCGTCCCTGGGGATCGACTTTAGCGACCGCTTCATCGGTGGCGCTGAACTTGGCCCAGTTCGTTACATCTTCCACACGCCCATCGCTGTAGCGAGCTAGTACCACCAGCGCCTGTTCGGTCGATGGCCGTCCCTCGAAACGTGGCGGCCAGACTTCCAAAGCCTCCACCTTCGGCTCCTCTTGGGAACTGGGCGGCGCGCCGGCGGCGATCCACTGCGCCAATCGCTGGTAGTCCCTGGAGTCGGGCGGGAGTCGCAAGCCGCCCTGATGCGCAACGGCCCCCGATGCCTTGGCCAACAGCAACGACAAAGAAGGTTCGGCCCAATCGATCCGGCGGCCATGATCGGCTCGCGTGATCTGATGGTAGTCAGCCGCCGGATCATAGCCACGCAGAGACAGCCGGAATCCCCCTTTCCCTGCCAATGCCCCATGGCAAGCTCCCATGTTGCAACCATGCCGGGAGAAAATCGCTTCGATCTGGTTCCCGAATTCCGGTACCGGCGTTTCCGCTGCCTGACGCACGATTACGGAAACTCGCGATTCCACCTCCTGACCGCTCGGTTGGGTCGATCGAGCCACCACTTCGGTCTGCCCATCGCCGATCGCTTCGACAAGTCCATCGCGCACCCGGCATACCGATGCATCCAGCGACCGCCACGTGACGGGCCTTTCCACCTGCCCCATCAGTTTGCCGTCGCCGGAAACCTGCTGAAGTAGCAGTTGCTGCGAGCTGCCGGCGTAGGTCAACTCCACCCGATCCGGAAGCAGTTTGGTACCCTGCGCGAAACATGGCCACGCCGCCCCCATCACGACGATCCAGACTGCGATGCGTCCCACTTCGGCTAGTATGCATCGTCGCCACCAGCAGTCATCATGTTCCATGCGATTCATCGGTCCGGTCCCTAGGTACGGCAGGAAGGGGGTGGAAACAGGCGGGGTCCGGGGCTTCCAAAGAAGGCCACCGACGCTATCAGAAAAGCTCGCGTATCGGATGGAAACCGGCGTCTACCAGAGGGAAGGGCCGACCAGCCGGCCCGGGTAAGACGCTCTCGACATCCAAGCCGAGGCTGTGAAAGATGGTGGCGACCACTTCCGGTGGTTCGGTCGGCCTGTCTGCCGGCACCGCACCAATCGGGTCGCTGGCACCGATCGCTCGACCTCCCTTCACTCCACCACCCGCAAATCCTACCGTAAAACACTGCGGCCAGTGATCCCGACCCCCAGCCGGATTGATTTTCGGAGTCCTGCCAAACTCGGCCAAGTTGCACACCAGAGTATCCTCCAGCAAGCCTCGCTGATGCAGATCCTCCAGCAATGCAGAATACCCCTGGTCGTAAGTCGGAGCCACAATCGTCTTCATTCCTTCGACCGATGTGAACGGCTTGCTGCCATGAATATCCCAGGTCAACTCATCGAAGACAGTCAGAAACGTATTGATCGTGACGAAACGGACGCCCGCTTCGATCAGTCGGCGAGCCAGCAGGCAGCATTGACCGAAGCGATTGCGGCCATAGCGATCCCGCACCGCTTCCGGTTCCTTCGAAAGGTCAAACGCCTCGCGCGCTTGCGGGCTTGCCATCAAACGGTACGCACTCTCAAAATTCTCATCCATCAGCCGTGCTGACTCACTGGTCTCAAAATCTTTCAGCGTCGATTCGACGACCTGCCGCATCCGTTGCCGTCGGCTCAGCCTCGCTTCTCCCAGCGTCGCAGGGGGCAGCAGATCGGGAACTTTAAAGTTGGGCTGCGATGGATCGGCCATCAATGCAAAGGGATCGTAGGCTTTCCCGAGAAAACCACCCGCCTGACCGTTAGGCAGATTGCCACCGCCTCGCCCCATCGTTTCGGGCAGAACGACATGACCAGGCAGATCGGACCGACGAGGCCGAAGGTAGGTCACCACCGAACCCGCGTGAGGCGTATTGACTCCCCCGTTGAACTGACGCCCTGTCTGCATAATCTGCCACCCCGCATCATGCACGGCAGCACCGCGATGGAAGCATGATCGCACCAACGAAAACTTGTCGGCTTGTTGCGCGTGCAGCGGAAGAATTTCGGAGAGCTGAAAATCGCCCCGTGTCGCAATCGCCTGAAACGGGCCCCGAATCTCCGAGGGAGCTTCAGGCTTCATGTCGAACGTATCGAGTTGGCTGGGAGCCCCCAGGTTAAAGATCATGATGCACGACCGTTTGTCCTTCGCCGGATCAACCGCACCATGGGCCTTGGCGAGCAGATAGTCGGGAAGACCAAGCCCCACCGCCCCTAAAGCTCCCACCTGAAGAAAATCCCGACGGTTCGTACCGTCGCAGGTTTGAGCGATCGCGCGACTGGTGCAAGTCAACATGAATGGGACCCCGTCACTAAAGGAGCCAATGGGAGGGAGAGGATACCTGTAGAAGTCGCTTTCGACAGCAATCTTCCAACTTGATCCAACCTCAGTGTACCCCCCTCCCAGCGCAGGTGCAAAGAGACCCAGCGCAGGTGCAAAGAGATCGCAACCTCGCTCCCCCGCCTACGCCGCTCCCTTCTCCCAGTCCCCCTTGGCGACATCGAAGACTCGAACGTTTCCTCCACCGGAACGGGAGCAGGCGAGCCGCTAGATCGATAGGCCCACGGCGAAGCAGTTGGGCAGCGCGTGGCCGATGCGGATTCGGGAGACGGCCTCTGGATTCCGCCGGGCAGGACGATCCGTTTCGCCTCGCTCGGCCCCGTGCCAGAGTAGGGGAGACTTTTTAACGTACCAGAACCTCTTCGGAAGGGACCGTCGGCATCGCCAGATGCTCGAATCGGAGATCGAGCGTCGAGAGAAGTCGGCTGGCTGATTCATCATCGGGGAACTCCTGCAGCAATCGCCCCAAGGTCCGCCGCGCGGCGACCAATTCCCCCAGACGCACCTGCGCTTCAGCCAGCTGCAAATGCCGGTCCGGGCGATCCAACGGCAACTGATCGCTCACCCGATCCAATATCGCAATCGCTTCCAAATGGCGTCCGAGAGCCCCTAGGGCCAATCCTCGCTGCAGCAGCAATTCCGGACTGGCGATCGCATCGGGATGGAGATCGACCATGTGGTCGAGCGTTGCAAGAGACCGGCGCGGTCGCCCCAGCTGTAGGTAGAGTTCGCTGACTGAAAGCTGAACCGGTGGGTTGTCCGGCTGACTGATCAGGGCTCGCTGGTAATGCTCCAACGCCTCCTCCCACCGCCGCTGCACCCGAGCTCCATCCCCCATCAAACGCCAAGCGCCACTGGAACGATGGTCTTTGACGATCGCCGATCGAGCGCACTGAACCGCCATCTCCACATCCCCTCGCTCCAGATGGATCCGTCCGAGATCTACCAGATAAGCAGGGTTGTTCCCCGACAACTCGACAGCGCGCGTCATGTGGCTGGCGGCTTCATCCAGTCGCTTCTGAAGCAGGAGGGTCTGAGCGTACCCCCAGTGCGCTCGCTCGTCGGTCTGGCTGAAATGCAACGCTTCAGAAAACAGCGCCTCCGCATCCTCATACCGCTGCCTCTCCAGCGCCTCTGCCCCGCGCAGCGAGAAAGCGCGTGCATCGCGATGGGGCTGCGGATCGGCGCGTCGCGTCAAAGCACTGCAACCGAGATTCCCAGCCAGCCAAATCAGAATCCAGCAGAGCAACGCTCGCTTGGACGCGATCGACCGACCCAGCGGCGGCAGTCTTCGGTCCATCGATTCCTCTCCCAAGCCACTGTGACCGCGCAATCCTCCTACCCGCTGCACCTGCCTTGCGGCGGACTGTAGAAAAACCGCCTCCCTGTAGCAAGTCTGGCCAGCCGACATAACCCTGACCTCGTGAAAGGAACCCATCTCCACCTGCCAGTACAGTTTCATTCGTGCCAGCTCCATTCGTGCCTAGCACATCTGGAATGCTGTCAAATGACTTTTGGGTCTAAAGGCGAGAACGACTCAGCAAAGCCCCAGAGGACAGCACATTGGATGCCGTGGCTCCCAGGGCCAGGGTGTTTGCGGATACTGTCAAAAATCCCTGTAGCCCGAAGGGATGCCACCGAAAAAAATCGCCGAGCCCCCCACTCTGAAAAAGCATAGGAACTCTCTAAGAGCGGGAATTCCAAGTGAAGAAAGATAAGATTTCAAAGGGATTAAACTGTCAGCCCTTCGGGCCTTTTTGCCCGTTTGCAGTCCGATCGGTGCTAGGCGAATTTCGGCCATGTTGCATCCCGCGTCTCGCCTTGTAGCCGTCGGTGTCCTTTGGTCGATGCCTGCGATCGATATCCCCTCACGCTCATCCACCATCTGGCGATGGTGGCTACCGGAATCCTCATGCGTGAAGCTGACGTGTGGTGGCTACCGGAATCCTCATGCGTGAAGCTGATGTGTGGCGGCTAGCGGAATGTAGCTGATGCTGCCACGGAGCCTGCGGCGACAGGCTATGATGAGTCAGTCACATGGATTCCTGCCGGAGCTTCTCCTGGCTTCCGGCCGGGTATCCTCGACCGACTCAATCGATCGAATCTCCAGGGAGCATGGCAATGGCAGGCAATGGCTGGTGGCGCGAATTGACCCGATATCATTGGATCATCTTCATCGTCGCCTGCTTGGCTTGGCTCTTCGATTGCCTCGACCAACAGCTCTTCATCCTCGCGCGTCAGAACGCCATCACCTCGCTCTTAGGCGAAGGAGCTGATGCGACGCGAGCCAAAACTCTTGGGGGATACGCAACGTCGATTTTCGTAGCCGGATGGGCCGTGGGGGGGCTGATCTTCGGTAGCCTCGGCGATCGCTTTGGTCGCGCAAAAATGCTGGCTGTCACCGTGCTGCTCTATTCGATCAGCACCGGCCTCAGCGCACTGTCGCGCAATTACACCGAATTCGCGATTTACCGTTTTATCACCGGCCTGGGAGTCGGCGGGGTCTTCGGGCTGGCAGTCGCATTGATCGCCGATGCACTTCCCGAACGCGCCCGCTCCAAGGCCCTTGGTTGGCTCCAATCGCTCTCGGCCGTCGGCAACGTCACCGCCGGGCTGATCAGCCTTTCTCTGGCCTCCCTCTCCCCAAACGTCAGCTGGAAATACATGTTCTGGATCGGCGCGGTCCCTGCGTTCCTCTGCCTATTCATCATGTTTCTGGTCAAGGAACCAGAGAAATGGATCAGGGCGAAAGAGATCGCCAAAGCCGACCCCAAGCTTGGCATGGGATCCTACTCCAGCCTCTTCGGTCACTCCCTTTGGCGACGCCATGCCCTCCTGGGGATGATTCTCTGTGTCGCCGGGGTCGTCGGTCTTTGGGGGGTCGGTTTTTTCAGTCCCGAGCTGGTCTCCTCGGCCCTCGAACGCTCGCTGAAGGCCGAAGGCCTGGAAGGCCCAGCACTCTCGGCCGCGAAAGGACGCTGGACCGCCTACAACCTGATCGCTCAGAACATCGGCGCCTTCGTCGGGATGCTCGCCTTCGCAAGGCTCGCTCAGTCGATCGGGCGCCGCAAAGCCTTCGCCATTGGTTTCCTATTGGCACTTGCCTGCACCATTTTCTTCTTCCGAAATTTCAATGAGCGATCGGACCTTTGGATGAGCTCCCTAATGGGCTTTGCACAGTTGGCTCCCTTCGCCGGCTTTGCGATCTATCTCCCGGAGCTATTTCCCACCCGACTGCGAAGCACCGGAACCAGCTTCTGCTACAACGTCGGACGCTTCATTGCTGCCAGTGGCCCCTTTACGATGGGCGTGCTGCAGGAATCGCTCGCCAAAGCCGCCATCAGCAAGCTACCGCCGGCGGCCGATGCGGTCTTGCAATCGCAAGCCAAACTCGACGCATTCCGCAATGCGGCCTGCTGGATCAGTCTGATCTATCTGGTGGGCTTGCTGGTTCTGCCCCTGCTGCCCGAGACGAAGGACCAACCCCTTCCCGAAGACCAGCCGACCAGTTGATCGCACTGCGATCGAACTTCAATTCGCTCTTCGATGGACTTTGCGAGTAGGGAGATATCGGAAGATACTACGAGTACCGTTGCACTGAACAAGAGTGCGATACCAAGCTAATCGCAAGCCGAACCGCCAACATAATGACCAATCGTGACGGCGGGCTTCGCTCACGCCGCAGCAGGGCAAACTTAGAACGGTTTCGCAATCCTGCAAATTTATTAACCTGCAGCGTAAGCAAGGATCGCTTCTCGGATTGCTTCCGAAAGTCTTCCCTGCAACCGAAGAGGTCCAATGAGCCGATCGCTAACGCAACCTGCTGCCGAAACGACTCTTTCGGGCGCGACCCAACCGATTGCCAGATCGATCAACAAAAAAGGGGTTGGCTCAAGCCGCCTTTTGGCTGAGCCAACCCCTTTTTACCGTGAAAGTGGGCCTGACCCTCGTGTGTGAGGGATGTCTCGCGGCAGGGTTGCTGCCTGACGCCTCTAAGGTCACGGTGCTTCCGTGTCTTTTCGTCCTAGCGAAGTCTACTCGCTAACCGTCAGAGCTACTCCACTCTGAATCTTTGGGGCGATGGATTTTTCTAAGGCAGCGGGTGTGCTGCATCGGTTGGAACTGGTTATCCAACTCCCGGCCATCCGACCCGACACGAACCAATCATTGCACTCCGCGTGCCAATGTCAAATCACCATAAAAAACTTTTCAATGAACCTGAAAATAGAACACCTGGGCAAAATAGAAAGCCGCCAAGCACCGCAACCCCGCCTTGGACTTGTAATCTTTGCAACATCCAGAATGAAAAAATTACAAACCGACTCAAGAACCAGCCACCACTTGAATGAATAAAGCAATGCTAGCGATTGCGACCAACGGCTGGGTTACGCAGGAAACTCCTCCAGGGAAGGATGTCCTGGCAGAGTCTGCAGGCCATGGAGCACCATCGCACGGAGCAATTCGCGATGCTTTTCAAACTCCCGATCCTCTGCCTGCATCTGCACCAGGTAGGTGTGCTCCCCTAGCTGAAAACTAAGCAGCCGGGAGGTGACGATCAGATCGAGCACAAAAAAGGTCAGATCGCATCCAAACGATTCGCTGTCCCCCAGATCAAATAGCAGGTCCTCCTGCTCCACCTCATCAAACTCGTCCCGCATCGACCGCACCGCATCCTCCAGAAGCTGGTCCGGCTCGCGAGTGGCAGGATACCTGGAGATATGCAACACCGCCGTCTCTGGACTCTCAAACGACACCGCATCAATCGCCTGAGGATCCTCTGCCATCTCCACAATCCGCCAATTGTCCGGGTAATGAAAGCTCATCCCTAGCCCCTGAAACGTCTTCGGCATCGGCGCCTCCCAATTCCGTAGTTTTCCGATCCACCACCTACCCCAACCACCTCTTCAGAATTCTACGCAGCGCCGGCACGTCTCGTCAGCACCTTGGCACCCATTGCATCGCCTTCTCGGCCATGACAGACAGCATTCCACGGGCCAGACGCTCGTGCCACCCGCCTGTCACGCAACCAACTCTTCCCGTGGCATGGCCGTCCCGGCCATGTGGCCTAAACCACGTGCAAGCGGTGTCAGGCACCGGTCATGCAATCATTGCATCGCCTTCTCGGCCATGACAGACAGCATTCCACGGGCCAGACGCTCGTGCCACCCGCCTGTCACGCAACCAACTCTTCCCGTGGCATGGCCGTCCCGGCCATGTGGCCTAAACCACGTGCAAGCGGTGTCAGGCACCGGTCGAATGCTAGCTCTTTGAAATCCCAGCCGATATTCCAACGGCCAGAAGCATTCGCTATAAGCCTCCCCGACGCACCGGCCAGGGCGGCCTTCCATCGCGCGCAGGCTAGCCCCCACCGGTCACTTGCCGACCTGATCGTTTTCCCATCCACCGACGAGGAATCCATGGAGCCAACGCCCAACGAAGCCTATCGCGCACCGGGAAACCAAGTCGCCATCTCGCTTCCACCAACCCTGATCACTTCGTCGATCCTCACCGTCGCCTTCTACGGCATCCTGGCCATCGGTTGGCTGCCGGTCTGGATCAATCGCTACGCCACATGCCACGCCGTCGCCTACGCCACGGTCTTCCTCTTTGCCATCGTCCTTGTCCACCTAGTCCGCAAATCGCTCTACCTGACCCGGCAACGCCAGGCCCTGGAACGTGGCTCGGTGGCGATAGGAAAAATCGTCGCCAGCTACAGCGATAGCAACCGCGATATCCCACCACGCTTCTGGCTCCAGCAACTCTGGATTACCCAAAAACAATCGATCCTCCAAAGCTGGATTGGAAACCGCATTTCCCAACTTCTCGATCGCCAATCCAAACGGCCTGAAGGGCAGGGGGTTGAACAGGACCTGCGCGACTTGGCCGATGCAGACCACGATCAATTACACGACAGCTACGCTCTCCTCCGCATCGCCTTCTGGGCGATGCCGATGCTCGGCTTCTTGGGCACGGTGCTTGGGATCTCTGAAACTCTGGGCCAGATGGACATGGAAAAACTCTCCAGCGGCTCCCAGGAAGCCCTCAACGCCATGACCTCCGGGCTCTACGTCGCCTTCGATACCACCGCCATCGCTCTGGCACTGACCATGGTCGGCATGTTCCTTCAGTATGCGGTCCAGCAAAGCGAAACACGCTGTTTGCAGTCCATAGATCGATCGTGCCAGCGCCATCTGATGGGTTGGCTGGATGGCCAAAAAGAACTCTCCCATCCAGATATCCGCCTAGTCGCCGACCAGATGGCCAACCAGCTCAGCAAAGCTCTCCTGCAGGCGTCCGCTCATCAGGCCGACTTCTGGCAAAGCAGCATGGAACAGGCCAAAGAGCGATGGACGGGCGGTGCCCAAGCCACATCCGAACTCCTCCGCTCCCAACTCGATTCTTCCCTCCACAACAACCTCTCGCAGCTGCATCAGCATTTCCTCCATCTACAGCAGGCGACCAGCCAGCGATGGATGGAGCAGCAGGATGCGATGGCACAGGTGATGAAGGAGCCGCTGGAGCGACTGGCTGATTGCATGAATGCGATGGAACAGCAGGCCCACCGGATGATCGAACTGGCCGATCGCAGCGGCCGACTGGAGGAGCGCAGCGGCCAACTGGCACAGCACTCCATCCAACTGGAACAACTCGATCAGTCGATGCAGCAGGCGCTCAAGCGGATGGTCGATGTCGATCGCTTCCATGAAGCAGCGATGGCAATGACCGAAGCGGTCAGCTTCCTTTCCTCGCAGTTGGAACGGTACGGGAAGGTCGATCCCACCTCCGACTCCACGATGAGCCCACCCTCGCCCAGCGTCCTTCCCATGACACCCAGGAGGCGGGCTGCATGAGCGGCCGAAATGGACGTCGCGAGACGCTATCGCCTTCGCTGTTTCCCTTTCTGGCTGTGCTGCTATGCACTGTCGGTGCGCTGATCGTCATTCTGGTGCTGTCAGTCTTTCGCGCCAAAGCCGCGGCGCGGCAGGTGGTTGAGTCACAACAGCAGCAGATGGAAGAAGAGGTCGGAACGCTGGAAGTGGTCGCCGGGGAACTGGAAGGACGACGCCAGAAAATGCAGGAAGCGATCGATCAGCAGCGCGCCCTCCTGGCTCATTTCGAAGACCACCTGCGGCGTTTGAACGAGCAATGGGAATCGCTTCAAAGATCAAAGCAGTTGGAATCGCAAGACGCCCAGCAGCGGCTCGATAAAATCTCTCAGCTACAGGAAAAGATCACCGCCACGCAATCGGAGATCGACAAGCTGCGGGAGCAACTGACTGAAAAGGAAAAGCAGGGCAAAAAGCCACCGGCATTTGCGATCCTCCCCTACAGCGGTCGCCAGGGAACCACCCGCCGACCGATCTACCTGGAATGCACCTCGCAAGGAGTTTTTCTCCAGCCCGAAGGGATCCTGCTGACGATGGAAGACCTGGCGCCGCCTCACGGACCCGGCAACCCGCTGGATGCTTCGCTCCGAGCCATCCGCACCGAATTCGATCGGATCGCGCAGGCCACCAGCGACCGCAGCTCTCCCTATCCCCTTCTGCTGGTCCGCCCCGACGGCATCGCCACTTACGCGCTGGCTCGCTCTGCCATGCAAGGCTGGGATGATCAGTTCGGCTACGAACTGGTCCCCGCCGCAATGCCCCTGGTCTTCCCCAAGAACCCACCCAGCATCGCACAACGACTGGATGCAACTTTGGCCACCGCGCGCCAGCGCCATCGCCAGGCGATAGCCACCATGCCCGCCCGCTACCGGGATGGACTGGAGGAACTGCTGCAGCAAGCTGACCCGAGCGAACCCTCCAATGACTGGGGTGACGAAGCCCTCGAATCGACGCTCGCCTCCCAAGCCTCGGGCACCTTGCCGGCAGATCCCAACAGCCCCGGCGCTTCCCCCGGCAACTGGCAGATGATCCAGACCGCCAACCTCCCAGGCGGAACCATTCCCGGCGGCTCGCCGCTCAATAACCCCTCGGGTGGCCCACTTAATCTCCCAACCGATGCGCAATCCGATCGAAGCGCATCGGCCGATGCAAACACATTGGCCGATGGAAGCTCATTGGGCTTCCCCGCATCCGGCTCTCCCGTTTTCTTCACTCCCTCTGCACGAGGTGACCTAGTCGGCGGATCACCAGTAGCAGGCAATTCGTCCTTCTCAAGCCCGCCTGGTAGCGGCAGCCAAAACCCCTTCGCCCCAGGTGGCATTCCCAGTTCGAATCAAACCGCCAAAGGTTACCCACCTTCAGGCACTGCCCCCGGCGATGATTGGGGTCAACCGAACTCGGATCAACTGAATCCCAACTCCCCGAATCCCAGCGCCCCGAATCCCTCCGGATCAGGTCGCCCCCCAGACATTTTCGGAAGCCCCGGCAACTCCGGTAACGGATCGGGCGGCGAGAACTTCGCAGGAGGATCGGGCGGTACCAGTGCATCGGGCAGCCCCAATCGCCCAGGAAATTCCGCTAGCTCCAGCCCCCCCAATCCACTTGGCCTCTCTGGCAGTTCCTCCCCGGGAGGCTCCACCTTCAACCCCAACGATTCGGTCGATCCCGAACTGGCCAGGGAGATGAAGGAAAAGCAGCCTCAGGATGCCATTGGCTACCGCGAACGAAGCCCCGTCGGCCGATCGCCCCTGGTGCAGTCACCCGACGAAGACGACTCCCAAGCCCGCCCTCTTTCGATTACCCGCGGACGTGGCTGGGCGGAGGCACGCGCCGAAGGAAAAAGCACCCCCGTCGTGCGCGAAATGTACCTTGTCGCTCATCCCGATCGCTGGATGCTGCTGGAGGAGTCGAATCCCAAACGAAGCGAACGGACAATCGAACTGGCCTCCGGTCCGCGCGTCGCCGGAGAACAGCTGGGGGACGCCATTCGCAAGCGAGTCGACGACTGGGGCATCGCCGTCGCGCGCGGTTACTGGAAACCCAAACTCATCGTGCTGGCCACCCCTCAGTCCGATTCCAGCATCCGCCGCTTGGAACGAATTCTCGACGGCAGCGGAGTTCAGATCGAAGTCCGTCCCCTGCCTCCGGTGGTCCCCAAACCACCCACTGGCCGCTGATTTCTCCATCCCAAATAGCCCTCGTCTTCGGAACGATCGATCATGGCACGCCAACGAGAACAGGAACAAGGAATCGGCGAGGACTCCTTCCTCGATACGATCGCCAACCTCGTCGGCATCCTGATCATTTTTGTCGTGATCATCGTCACCCGCTCGCAGTCCAACGCCCTGGCCGTCGCGCAGAAGGAAGTCGCCAGTCAGCAGGCTCTCCACCACCAACCGCTCCAGGATGCCATCAGCCTCCAGAAGGATCTGCAAGAGAAACAAAAACGCTGGATGCAATATGTCGAGGAATCGGAGCGCCAAAGACTCCAGCGCGATCAACTGCTCCAGCAGATCACAAAGGCGCAAGCGGAATCCAGCCCCGACGAAGATCCAACGCTCGCGCAGCTAGCTCACCTCGAAACCACCGTCACGCATTTGGAGCAGATGCGGGAAGACCTGGTCAGCCAGACCGAGGCAGAGGATAAACCGGCCGAGGTGGTGGCGCTGCGGCATCTACCCACCCCGATGGCCAAGACGGTTTTCAATAAGGAAGTCCACGTTCAACTGGCTGCATCCCGCATCGCAGTGATCCCCTGGGACCGACTGGTCGAATCGTTAAAACGGGAAGTCGAACGCGTCGTCCAGGCGAACGCCCGGAAAGAAATTCTCGAAGGGCAGCTTGGCCCCGTCGGTGGCTTCCTGATGCAATACAAATTATCCAACAAAACCGGCATGATCTCCGATGGCCGCAGCGCCGGCATGGGCCGCATGGTGGAACTGATTCGCTTTGATCTGGCCCCCACATCCGGCGTGGTCTGGGAGTCGCTCGACCAAGCCATCGCAGAAGGGGGCCGATTGCGGATGGAACTGGCGGGCCGAAATCCGAAGGAAACGGTCACCACCGTCTGGGTCTACCCCGACAGCTTCGATGTCTTCCGGCCCCTACAGGAACGGCTCTTTGAACTTGGCTTCCTGACTGCGGCCAGACCGCTTCCCCAGGGAGTCCCGATCGGAGCCGCCCCCACCGGCGCGGCCAGCGTCGCTCAGTGAACAACTCCATATTCCATCCCAGTTGGCCTTGCCGCCGGTAAGCAATGTTTCCAGAGAACAAAAAGTGCTCGTGATCGCCACGACGGAAAAGTTGTATCGTTGCGATGCGAGCCTCTCCGCAAACATGCATCATGCTAACCCGCAGCGTAAGCAAGGGACGGTTCCCGGATAGGTTGTCGGTGTATCCTGCGCTACAAATCCGCACGCGAACACACCAGAACCAAAGGGTCGAATATCGCTCCTACGCCCCAACCTCTGCTCGTGCTTATCTTTCCTCGCAAATCGCTTCCAAGCCCTCTTTGTCCCACCGACCGTCTGCATTTTGCATTGCGATTTCTCCTGGGTCGCGATGCACGGACGACAATTCCAATGTCCCCTTCGACCGATGTTTCGCCCGAGCCGATTTTCCATCGGCCCAGCTGCCCAGTACGATGAGCGGATATCCCACGCCCCCACAAACGCAATGAAGCTGGCTTTCCATGACGCTTCGCTCAACCAAATGGTCTCGCCGAAAATGGATCGCTGCAGCCGCCGCAACCTCGGCGATCGCACTTCCGATCTACACTCGATTCCTGGAACCCCACTGGCTACAGGTAATCGGCCATTCGCTGCCGATCCGCAATCTCCCTTCCAACTGGCACGGCAAAACGATCCTCCACGCCAGCGATCTCCACATCGGACCGTCGCTCGACCAGCAATACCTCCAGCGAGTCTTCGCAACGATCGAATCGCTGCAACCCGACCTGATCGTTTACACGGGTGACTTCGTCAGCCACTCGACGCAACTGGACGATCCCCCTAGCCGTCCGCTCGATCGCCTCCCCCTAGGCCGAATCGCCACCGTCGGAGTTCTTGGCAACCATGACTACGGCCCCTCCTGGAAGGATCCAGCGAGGGCTCAAGTTCTGGTCGATCGACTGGAAGCCCGTGGCCTGCAGATGCTGCGCAACGCACAAATCCAGCTCGACGGTCTCCACCTGCTGGGCATCGAAGAACTTTGGTCGGGGCGATTGAATATTCAGGCTGCGATCGCAGGCTGGCAGCCCGAGTGGCCAGGACTTGCGCTGGTCCATAATCCCGACGCCGTCGATCTATCCGGCTGGTCGACTTTTCATGGCTGGATCCTCGCTGGACATACGCATGGCGGCCAAGTCAAACCGCCTTTTCTCCCACCACCCGTCCTTCCGGTCAAAAACCGACGCTACACCTCCGGCGTTTTCTCGATCACCCCCGAGCGAACGCTATTCATCAGCCGCGGGGTCGGCTACCTGCCCCCCGTGCGCTTCAACGCCCGCCCCGATATCACCCTCTTCCGGCTTGCTCCCATTCCACCAGTCACCTAACTCGCTCGCGATCGATCACCTCCCATGACACCGCGCAGCAAGAGGTGGCGAGCCCCAATCGCATTCGGGTTTCTTGCTAAACTGAATCGCTCCCGAGGACTTTTCGGCATCCGATCGCGGTGCCATCGAAAGAGTCCCACTCAGCAACCAACAATCCAGCTACTCCATCCAAGCTCCAAGGAGTTTTCCCTGCGATGCGGCCAACCAAACTCGTCTCCCACACGGCCCTGCGATCGATGCGAACCAGCCTTTTCGCGCTAGCCACCTGCGTGCCATCGCTCGCCCTAGCCACCCAGCCTCCTTCAGCCCCCACCCCATCAGCTGCTCCGGTCGCCATGAAGATGACCCCCGAGATGCTTTGGGATTTGGGCCGCATCGGGGAGGCGGCCACATCGCCCGACGGCAAGCAACTGGCCTACACGGTGACTCGCTATCAGCTGGCGGAAAACTCCGGCAGCTCCGATCTTCTTCTGGCCCCCATCGACGGCCCCAATCCTATCGAAGGCTTGTCCACCGGCCTGGGTACGGCGATGCGCACCGCCAGCAAAACTCGCTCGCTGCTCTCCGGCATCCCGGGACTCCAAGCGATCCAGTGGGTCGATCGTCCCGAAGGTCTTCGGCTGGTGTATCTGGCCCCAGGCAAGCTGAAGTCGACCGATCCTCAAGGTTGGTCGATCAACCCAGAAACTGGGGAATCACGTCAGCTGACCGACATCGAAGGTGGCATCGGCAACCTGCGGTCGACACCCGACGGCAGTCGCCTGGCGTTCACACGCGATATCCCGCTGGACGCTACCCTAGCCACGCTGCACCCTGATCTGCCCAAGGCCGACGCCCGCATCATCGACAGCCTGATGTACCGGCATTGGAACGCCTGGCACGATGGCGCCTACAGCCATGTCCATGTCGCTCCCTGGAACGCCGATGGATCGATGGGACCGGCGATCGATCTGATGGAGGGGATGAAGGCCGATTGCCCGCTGCCGCCTTTGGCGGGAAGTGAGCATCTGCAATGGGCACCCGATGGTCGCCAGATCGCGATGGTGATCAAGCCGGTGGAACGGCCTGCCGAGTCGACCGACAGCAGCATTTTTACCTGCGACCTTTCCGAACAACTCGACTCGGAAGGAAAACTGGTCGCCACGCCGCTGGTCAACCAGACTCCTGACAATCGCGGTTACGATGTCGACCCCACCTACTCCCCCGACGGCAAGTGGCTGGCCTGGATCGCGATGGAGCGACCGGGATTTGAGGCCGATCGCGCACGGATCATGGCAAGGCGACGATCGGATGGCAGCACCGCGGAGTGGACTTCCGGCTTCGATGCGTCGGCCCATAACCTCCGATGGAGCCCCTCAGGGGAGCGATTGGTATTTGACAGCGAGCAGCGGGGCACTCAGCAGATTTTTTCGATCGATGTCGCCAGCGGCCAACTGGAGCAGCAAACTCAGGGCCCTCACGACCTGCACACCGTCGAGGTTTTACACGATGGCAGTATCCTTGCCACCCAGCAGTCGATGGTCCGACCGGCGGAATTGGCGCTGATCGATCCGGCCGACGGCAAGATCCAAACGGTGACCGACGTCAACGGAGAGACCTTTCGCAAGCTGGCGTTGCCGACGGTGCAGGAGCGGTATGTGCCAGCTACGGACGGCCAGAAGATCCACAACTGGTTGATTCTGCCCCCCGGATTCGATCCTCAGAAGAAATATCCGATGTTGGTGTTCTGTCAGGGAGGACCGCAGTCCCAGGTGGGTCAGTTTTTTTCCTATCGCTGGAATTTTCATCTGATGGCCGCCAAGGGGTACGTGGTGCTTGCGGTCAACCGGCGCGGGCTTCCCGGATTCGGGCAGGCATGGAACGATCAGATCAGCGGCGACTGGGGTGGTCAGGCGATGAAGGACATTCTTGCATCGACCGATGCCTTGCGGTCAGAACCTTTTATTGATGCCAAGCGAGTCGGCGCGGTGGGGGCCAGTTTTGGCGGCTACACCGTCTACTGGCTGATGGGCAACTCCGGCGATCGTTTTTCCGCGATGATTTCGCATTGCGGTGTGTTTGATCTGGAGTCGATGTATGGGACGACGGAAGAGTTGTTCTTTGTGAATCATGATTTGGGCGGGCCCTACTGGTCCAGCGAATCGGTGCAGAGGAAGTACGATCAGTTTTCGCCGCATCGATTCATCGGCAACTGGAAGACACCGCTGCTGGTGATTCATGGCGAGAAGGATTTTCGCGTCCCGGTCTCGCAGGGGATGGAAGCTTTTACAGCGGCGCAGGTGCAGGGTGTCCCCAGCCGGTTCCTTTATTTTCCGGGCGAGGGGCATTGGGTCACCAAACCGCAGAACAGCGTCCTCTGGCAGCGAGTCTTCTTCGACTGGCTAAGTGAGCACCTGGGGGAGTGACTGTTCCTCTCCCATCAGCCGCAGCGCGATGACGTCCGGCTGGGTTGGGTCATCGATGTTTTGATAACCACAAACCCAAGCTAGTATCTTGCGGCTGGCCGACTCCACCGCCTCTCCCATCAGCCACAGCGCGCGAGCGTCCGGTGGGGTGCGCCATCGACGTTCCACCGAAGCTGCTGGCTAGCTGACGGATGCTTGTGATTCGGTAAATGAAATAGATATCCCCACCGAAATCGTCACACACCACCAAATAGGCAATGTATCCTCTGTTTATACGACAATGCGCATCGCAATCCGCGATGCGCTGGCACTCAAGAGATTCGCAAAAGAACGAGTCCCCATCGCCATGGTGTCTTCCCCTTTCGAATCGGTTTCGCGCGAAGATTGGCTTGCTGAAAACCAGCTTGCATTCGCCTTCTTCGACCGATTCCCCGTCAGTCCGGGGCATACGCTGGTTGTGACCAAACGAGTGATTCCCACCTGGTTCGATGCGACGATCGAGGAACAGCATGCACTGATGGAACTGGTCAACCAAGTGAAAGATCTCTTGGAAGAACGCTGCAGTCCACGGCCGGACGGTTTCAATGTCGGCTTCAACTGCGGGGAGGCAGCGGGTCAGACGGTGATGCATCTTCATCTCCATGTGATTCCGCGCTACCATGGCGATCTACCCGATCCACGCGGGGGTGTCCGTCATGTCATCCCCTCTAAAGGCAACTACCTAGCCGATCGCTCTGGCACTTCCTCCGATCTAACTACACCGACGCAGACACTGCACCTTTCGACCGGTGCACCCGATTCCCCACTTTGGAATGCGATCGCGCCTCGTCTACCGACCGCTCATTCGGTCGATATCCTCGCATCCTTCGTCCAGCGATCGGGGCTGGAGGTGATAGAACGGCCGATCTTCAGCGCGCTGGAGAGAGGAACGAAGGTCCGGGTCCTGGTCAGCGACTACCTGACGATTTCGGACCCGCTCGCTCTGCGTCGCCTGCTGGGATGGTCGCAGTCAGCCGAAGCAGACCGACTTGCTGGAACGCTGGAGTCGCGGTTGATTGAGATGACCAATCTGCCTGCGACTCTCGAGTCGTTTCATCCAAAGGCGTGGCGAATCATCGACGATCAGGAAGTCTGGATCGCCGTCGGTAGCAGCAATCTTTCCCGTGCCGCATTGCAGACGGGGATTGAATGGAATCTGCTCGATCGATCCACCGATGCCGATCATGCCTCGCATCGTCAGTTCGACCTCGCCTATCAGTCGCTCTGGCAACTCGCGACACCGCTCGATCCATCGATCATCGAGGCTTACGCCCTGCGAGCCCAGCGGACGGTCGATGAGGATCTACCACCTGAGGCGATCGATCCTCGCTCGGTGCCCGAGCCTCGTCCTTGGCAGCATGAAGCACTGGAGGCCCTGGCCGCGTTGCGGAAACGCGGAGACCGTCGGGCCTTGGTGGCGGTGGCCACCGGGATGGGTAAGACGTGGCTGGCTGCTTTTGACACCAAGCAGTTCGGGCAGTCGATCGCCCCAAAGCGCCCTCGCGTTCTAGTGATCGCGCATCGCGCGCAGATCCTGGCACAAGCAGAAGCTACCCTCTCCCGATTGCTCGATCATCTCTATGGCGATGGATCGACCACGTGGTATCTGGGAGACCAGCGTGATCTTTCCGGCCAACTGGTCGTCGCCTCCATCCAGAAGTTGGCCCGCCCGGAAGGACTTCTGGCTCTCGCTGGCCAGCATTTCGATTACGCGCTGGTCGACGAGGTGCATCATGCGCATGCCCCAACCTATCGGCGAGTCCTTGCCCGCCTCTCCAGCGACTTTATCCTGGGCCTGACTGCAACGCCCGAACGATCCGATGGAGTCGATGTGGCATCGATTTTCGACGACAACTTGGTCTATCAAGCGACGATCGGGGATGGCATTGCGGAAGATGCTCTGGTGCCATTCCATTACGTCGGCCTGAAGGATACCGTCGACTTTCGGCAGATCCCGTGGCGCAATGGACGGTTTGACCTCGAAGTGCTGGAGCGGCAGGTGGCGGCCAGCGAGCGAATGGAACGGTTGTGGGCCGCAATGCAGCAGCACCCAGCAAAGCGGACCATTCTTTTCTGCTGCTCCAAACGGCACGCGCTCTTTGCACGCAATTGGCTGGCCGCCCGCGGCCTGTCGACTGCGGCGGTCTTTTCAGGGAAGGGTAGCGATCCGTGCGGCCCCTCTCTGCAACGCCTATCCGACGGGCAACTCGATGCGATCTGCGCAGTCGACCTCTTCAACGAAGGGCTCGATCTTCCCGCCGTCGATCGCATCGTGATGCTGCGGCCTACCGAATCGAAGGTACTGTTCCTGCAACAACTAGGGCGAGGTCTGAGATCGAGTCCCGGTAAGTCGCGTCTGCTGGTGATCGACTTCGTTGGCAACCACCGCATCTTCGCGCAGCGCCTGGTCCATCTGCTGTCGCTTGGGGAGGCGGTGGCCACCCCAACGACGCTCCGCCAATGGCTCGATGGCCAGCCACCTCCCCTCCCTGAAGGCTGTCTGCTGGATGTCGAACTGGAGGCGCAGGACCTGCTCCGACAATTCCTGCCGCGCGGGGCCGTAGCCAGTCTCGAAATCTATCGCTCGATGCGTGAGGAACTGGGCCGACGACCACTTGCCAGTGAGCTACAGGTACGTGGCATACTCCTGCGCACACTGGCTGGAAAAACTGGTAGCTTCTTTGGGTTCGTTGCGGAAGAAGGCGATCTCACCAAGCCGCAGCTGAAGGTCGGTGAGCAGTTCGCAGGATGGCTGAGAACAGTAGAAACAACCAACCTCAACAAGTCATACAAAATGGTGGTACTGCGAGTATTGCTGGACCTGGGGAAGTTGTTTGAGCCAATTGAGGTGGCCGAGCTAGCCAAGGAGTGCCGAGAGTACCTGCAGCGCCATCCCATTTTACGCAAGGATCTTGAAGGGGAAGGGCATGCGATCGACCATCACCAGGCCGATGACGCTGCGTGGGCCGAGTGGTGGGCGAAATGGCCAATTGATCGCTGGTGCACATCGACCAAGTCGGAGCCCTTTGCTTGGTTTCAGCGAGATGGCTCGCTATTTCGTTGGCGAGGCGACTGTCCTGTCGCGATGCGTCAGGCTCTGGAGTCGATGACCGAAGAGCTGGTCGACTGGCGTCTTCTCTCCTACATCCAAACCCGCCTGACGCGAACGCCTGCGTCGCAGACGGAATCTTTTGTTGGCAAGGTTTCGCATTCCAGCGGTCGCCCGATCCTGTTTCTACCAGATACCAACCAAGCTCCCGGTCGCCCGGTGGGTCCAATTCTCGTGACGCTGCCCGATGGAAAGGTATGGGAGTTCAAGTTGGTCAAGGTCGCGTGCAATGTGGCGAAACCTCTGGGAGAAAAAGAAAACAGTCTGGGAGATTTGCTTCAGCACTGGTTCGGCGAAATGGCGGGACTGCCGGGAACGAATTTCCAAGTCGAGTTCCAGCAGGTCGATGGCCAATGGCATGTGAAACCGCTGACTATGGAGTCAACAACTGGTTCGCCCAGTGATCTATCAGACGTGAAGGCAAGCCTTAGTCCCATTACGTTCGGTCATGCCGTAGCTCTCGACTCCCACTACAAGACGCATCTTCCTGTGTACGACCTGATCGCCAGCGCGGGTAGCTGGGGTCCATCCGGATCCCCACGCGAACTGGGATGGATGGAAGTACCGGGCTTGCCCTTGCACGAAGGGATGTTCGTCGCACGGGTCGCAGGGCGATCGATGGAGCCCAAAATCCCAGATGGCTCATGGTGCGTGTTTCGACCTGTTCCGGCAGGAAGCCGGCAGAACCGTTTGCTGCTGATTCAGGTAAACCAGCAGATCGACCCGATGGACGGAGGTCGATACACCGTCAAACGCTATGTAAGCCAGAAAGAAAAAGTTACAGACTCCTGGCAACACGCCTCGATCCAGTTGCAGCCGCTGAATCCTGACTACGCGGCAATCACGCTGACCCCCGATCAAACAGCCGACCTGCGGGTGCTGGGCGAATTCGTGATGGTGGTAACAGACAGTCCAGCACGCGAACGCAAATGATCGCCAGATGAATCCAAGTACAGCGCAGCTCGCCGGTCGTTCGCTGCAAAAATCCAAGCGGAACGGCGCAAGCCGGCCGGTCGGAGCGGCTTTATACGTTCCACCAGCGGCAGCAAAAGAACCCGGCTGCTTGCGCAGCTCGGCTAAAAAGATAAACAACACGGCAGCTTGCGCTAGCCGACTAGTCCATCGAACGACGACGTCCAGAGTAAATGATCGCCAGATGGATCCAAGCACAGCGCAGCGCCGGTCGTTCGCTGCAAAAATCCAAGCGGAACGGCGCTAGCCGGCCGGTCGGGGCGGCGCAATGCCGTCCTACCAGTTGCAGCAAAAAAACCCAGCCGCTCATGCGCTCAGATGGGTGATGCGCAGGTGATGGTCGTGATGAGAAGTGCAGACGCGGAAGCCATCCTGATGAAGATCCAGATCGCGCGCAATATTCGGAAGATTGAAGCGATGGATGGCGGTCTCCTTCTCGGCATTCCAGAACAGCAGCATCCCACCGCTCGATCCACCACTGACCCCCATCACCGTTCCATCGGCCAGAAAACGCAGCCCCCACAGCACGCCACCAGTCACCCCTTCGGCTACATGCGACTTGGTCACCTGGCCGCTTTCCAGATCGATACGTAGACACAGCGGTTCATGCACCGCCCCCAGCGGATTGGAAGACTTGTGCAACCCGCCAGCCACCAGCGTCTTCCCATCGGAAGAAACTGCCAGCGCCCGGACACCGCCAAAGTCGACCAGTTGGCCCCCATTAAAGCTGTGCAGCGCCTTGGCATCGATCGCCTTGACCTGCATCCGCGTCGTACGATCCCAGACGATCACGTTGCCCAAAAGATCGCCGCTGAGAATCTGAGTACCCGATGGATGATAGACTACCGAATAAACATCGCGAGGATGCGCCTGCCAGCGATGAATCAGCTGCCCTGATTCCAGCTCCCACAATGCAATCGTCTTGTCGTTCCCGCAGGTCGC
This sequence comes from Pirellulaceae bacterium, assembly GCA_044337705.1. Taxonomy (GTDB): domain Bacteria; phylum Planctomycetota; class Planctomycetia; order Pirellulales; family Pirellulaceae; genus JBEISR01. Next base: position 24,092 of record JBIINB010000007.1, read on the forward strand.
CAGCTCCTTGCCATCCGGCGACAGCGCAATCGCTCGCACCCATCCTTGATGGGCATCAACCTGCCGGTGCAAAGTGCACTTGTCCTCCGCGCTGGCCCACCAGATCAGTCGGCCATCGCAACCGCCCGAGAGAAAATACTGCCCCTGAGGCGTTCCACAAAGCGCATGGACCCAGCTTTCATGCCCCTGCATCACCAGGGGCTGTGGCTTTTCCTCCGCGAGATTCCATCGCTGCAGGGTGTTGTCTTCCGAGCTGGTGTAGGCCCAGCGTCCGGTGGGGCAAAAGCGAGCGGCCAGGAGGGGACGGGTGTAGGGCACCTGCAACCCCAGACGACTTTTGGCGATCTCCAAAGCTGTCATCGCGAATTCGCCTCTTTCTCAAACTCTTTTCAAACCGCTTTGTACTTCCGCCTCCCGTCAGCTCAACACGCTCCAAACAGGCTGCGCTGCAGGATCACCCAGCGGCATATCGCGGCCATCGACATCGATCGATGCGGTGGAATCGACTCCCACCGCCTGCAGGTAGGTATGGAACAGCTCGCCATGGTCCACCTGGCCATCGATCACTTCGGTTCCCTGTTCGTTCGTCTTCCCATAGGCCGCACCTCGCTGCACCTTCGCCCCCGCCATGACGATGCTCCACGCCTTGCTCCAGTGATCCCGACCGTAGTAGAGATTGATATTGGGCGTCCGCCCGAACTCGCTGAGGACCACCACCAGCGTCTTCTCCAACAGCCCCCGCGCTGCAAGATCTTCGATGAAGGTGGCAAAGGGGCGATCGAATTCCCCGAGCTGTTCCAGGTGGAATCCGAAGTTTTCGTTATGCGTATCGTAGTTGCTGTGCACCACCTGCAGGAACGATACCCCTTGCTCTAAAAGCCGCCTAGCCAGCAGGCAGTGCCGCCCGAAATCATTGGTTCCATACCGCTCCTGATCGGCCTGCGACTCCTTGGTCACATCGAACGCATCTCGCTTTTCCATCAGCCTCTGCGCCTGCTCGAAGGAATGCGTGTAGGCTTCGGTCAGAGCCGTTCGGCGCTGCTGGAAGAACTGCTGGTTGAGCTGCTGGCGGACCTGATGCCGCCGCGCCTCAGTCGCGTCATCGATCTGCTGCGGCTTGACCGAGTAATTCGGCGGTGCGCCATTGCCCAGCACGATGCTGCTGAACTGCGGCCCAAGATAGGCGGCGTCGGCACTTCGCCCACCACCTCCTGATGGTGTGATCAGGATATGTCCCGGGAGCGGATTTTGCGGGTCGGCCAGCATCTTGGCCGATACCGCGCCGATCTGTGGATAATCGGCCGCAGGCGTCTGTCGACGCCCAGTCATCATCATGTAAGCCCCTTTGCCATGATCATCTTCGGCGGTGTTCACCCCGCGCATCAGGCAAAGATGATGCATCTGCTTGGCAGTGAAGGGGAGCAGTTCGCTGATATGAATCCCCGGCACGCTGGTTGGAATCGCGCGAAAGGGGCCTCCCGTCGTCGTCGATGGCTTGGGATCCCAGCTCTCCAGTTGGCTCAAGCCACCATGCAGGTTGAACACCACCACCCGATGGTCGCTCTGCTGGATCGACTGAGCGGCCCGGCCCTGGGTGACAGCCCCCAGCATCCCGCCGATGGCGCCTCCCGCAAGCGTCCCCAAAAATTTCCGGCGTGCGTCGCGATGAGCCTGAGTCTGGCAAGCGTAACTGGCATGCATGGTGCATCACTCCTGAAGATTCCCGAATCGCGCCATCGCGAAGACTGTATCACTCATCACTGAACAAACCGAAACTCGACTCCACAAAGAATCGCCCAGACCAATTCCTGAGCCCTGGCTGGCCGCTGTTCAGCCGGGCCATTCCAGTATTCGCTGACCAACGCCACCTCTTCCGCTGTTGGGCTTCGCGCCAAAAGCGATTGATAGAGCTCCTCCGCTGCCGCATGGGCATCGGCTGCCTGAATCACCCGAGCCGTCGCATTGCTTCCATTGGAACCGGACCACCCGTAGACCGCGCCGCCATTGGCCAGGAAGAGCGCCTGTTCGGCGGTCGCGAAGAACGCTTCGGGCTGTCCGGCTCCTGCCGAATAAAGCGTGGCGAACTGATCGAAATTGCCCCGCAACTTGTCGATCGCGCGGCGCGTCGCCATTCGATCGCGACGTCTCCTCTCCTCCGGTGACAGTTCCGTTCCCTCCGGCACCTTCTCCGACTCGTCGATCGCCTTGCGTTCCTGCAGCACATGCTGCTCCAGATGCCCGCTGACCTGCAGGCAACTGGCACAGTACTGTTCGGGGCTAAGTGGCCGCATGGGACTTCCCACCCATGCCTCCGGCGTCTCTTCGATCCACTTGCGATTGGCCAGCATCAAAGCACCCTTCGCCGTGTCCCATGCCGCACGATGCTGCTCCTGTGCACTCGACAGGGCATCGATCTGCGGCTGACGAGCCGCCAGGGACTGATCGAGCTGTCCGATCTGCTGCTGATGCTGCTGGATCGTCGCATCGAGGCTCTTGAGCTCTTCGGCAATGGTCTGAGCCTGCAGCTGGGCGGTGCCAAGCTGGGTGTTTGCTAATTGCAACTGCTGGTTGATCGCGGCGACCAGGGGCTGGAAGTCAGACACTTGTTCCAACAACTGTTGTGCCGACAACAATTGCGTCAGCGACGCCTTCCACGCGTCGGCAGCTCGCTGGAACTGCATTGCCTGCGACTGCGCCGTCTCCAGTTTCTTCTGCATTGGATCACGCTGCTGAGTGACTTCGGCCAGTCTTCCTGAAAGCCCTAGACGCATCGTGCTGTCGGTGTGCGATAGAGCCTTGAGTTCCTCCAGCGGACGCTGGATTGGAGCGACGGTGCGCGCGATCTGCTGATAGGCGTGCCAGGCACTTTCCCATGCCTGCCGCTTGGCAAGCACCCCCGCCTGCCGCTCCATGCGACGGATCGCCAGCATCGACTGTTCCCACTGGCGGCGAGCTGCCAGAAGGGACTGCTGAGCCGCATCATAGGCCGAGCGTTGGGAATCGAGTTGGGTGGCCAGAGCGACTAGATGTTTCTGAGCGGCATCCTCGGCAGCTCGCGCTGTATCGACTGCCTGTTGCGCCGGAACCCGAGCTGTTTCGGCGGCGGTTGCTTCCGTCGCTGCCGTTTCGCGGCGCGCCGCCAGTTGCTGTAGTGTCTGCAACAGCGCGGCGTCTTCCGGGCTGGTCAGCGACTGAACCACCTCCAGTTGCTGGTAAGCAGCCTGCAAGGCAGCCAGCTTCCTGGCTGCCTTCTCGGCGGTTTCCGCCAGAGGCTGAAGCGTTTTGACTGCCTCGGCCGTCTTCTTCACCGTCTCCAGATACGCTGCCTCGCCACCATCCCGCTCCTTCACCAACCGCACGCACTCCTTCTCGATCGCAGCCAGCGCGTCCCTTGCTGCAGTCCAACCTTCGTTCGCCGCATCGACCGCCCCTTGGATCGCTTGGGGATCGCCCGCTTCCAACGCGTTAACTGACGCTCCAGATGCCGCTGCAATCGACTCCAGCGACTCCGGCTGCTGCGACAGCGTCTGCTGCCCCAGGCGATAACGCTGCGTCATCACCAGTTCTCGAAGGAAGGGGCGAATTTGGAATCGATGATCGATCAGCCCCTGAGTGATTGTCGCCAAAAGGGCGGGGTCCGATGGTGGATTGCCCGGATGATGCATGTCGAGCGGATGGACTAGGCCGCGATCGAAAAGTAGGGCCCAGAGGCGATTGGCCCAGTTCTCGGCGAACGGCTGATAGCCTGGTTCCAGCAAGGCCGCAGCCAGTTCCTTCCGGCTGCTGAGCTTTGGAATCCGAGGGCTCTCCGCCACGGTTCCGGCAATCGCCAGATCCCCATACCGATCCGCTGGTATCTGATAGCCAGACCATTGCGGTACAGAATCCCACAGTTTGCGTCCCACCCAGTGCGGCTTGCCTTTGTCGAAGACCGATTCAAAGGGTGCGTCCCCAGGTGCTTTTTCGATGTAGTACTGTTTCTTGACTTCTTTCCCCTCAGCATCCTTGGTGGCGATTTCCACCATGCTGCTGGGAGCGAAGAAAGCGAGCAGTCCGTGGTAGTCCTGCTGGCGGTAACCATCGACCAGTGGATGATCATGGCACTGCGCGCACTGGAGATCACGGCCAAGGAAGATTCGACCGAAATCGCGCGTGATGCGATGCGGATCGCCACCGCGATCCAGATAGAACCGCTGCGTTGGCCGCTGAGCATCAACGGCCCACGATCCCTCCAAGATTTCCCGAGCCCAGCGATCCAGCCCCCAATCCTGCTCCACACCCAAACGCAGCCATTCGATCCATTCGGCGCGCCCCACCTGCTGCGCTGGACGACGCTCCATCAGCGTGATATCCAGCCACGCGACCAGGCGTTCCTCGAACAGCGGGTCGGCGAGAAAGCGATCGATCCAGCGCGATTGACGATCGGGCGACGCATCCGCAAGGAACTCATCCAGCTCCTTGCGTGTGGGGACCGTGTTGCGAAGATCCAGCGAGAGCCGTCGCAACCACTGACCGGGTGGCAATGGCTCCGGTGTCCAGGGAGATGCGGGATCGATCGGGCCGATCTGGTCGATTCGCTGATGCAGAGCCAGAACTCCAGATGCCACCTCCTGAGCGGCCAGCGACGCAACGATTGATCCCAGGGCGAGGGTGGCAAGGAGAACGGCCTTGAGGGCGGGAACCATCGAACTTCCTCCCAGGTAGGCGGGGTGGAGGACTGCGAGCTTCCTGTCGAAGCTGGATCGTGTCGAGTGGGCGGGCACCTTTGTATTGTAGTCGGTACGTCACGGCGGGATGAAGCACCGAGCACCACAACAGGCCACTTTTGCCGCTTGTCGGCTGGACAGTCAGGGTACCATGAGCCACAGTGGGGGAAACAAGAGCGTTTTCGGATCGGAGGGGCAGAAAGATGGAAAAAACGATGATCTTCGGGCCGGTATTTCGATGGTCTCTCCCTCTGGTTGTGATGCTGATTCTCTTGGGGCAGGGGGTCGCTCAGGGGCAAAGCCCCGTCGGCGTCTGGAAGGGGAGATGGCAAAGCCAGAGCACCGGTCATTCGGGGCCGATGCGAGCGACCATTCGGGCGACCGGACCTGGCCAGTATGAAGCGCGCTGGGTGGGACGATTTGCCGCCGTCATCCCCTTCGTCTACCGATCGCACCTGACCGAAGTGGCTTCGCCCGACGGGCAAGTGACTCTCCACAGTCGCAAGCAACTGGGCCCTCTGATGGGCAGCTACGAAATGACTTCTCGCTTCACCGGAAGTTCGATGGACAGCCAGTTCCAGACGCGACAGGACCAAGGCACGGTCCGGATGCAGCGGATACGTTAAGTCGAGCAAACCTCCTCGTCGGGTGCGTGATCCGGTCGGAAGATCGAGCGACCTCAGGCGGGTAAGGCCTAAGATCCTTCGCGGCACCTGGTAGCCCAATCGATCCTACCGCCAGCACACCAGAAACAGAAGTTCCTTTCGCATCCGTTGAAGTCGATCAATCCAGCTTGCCGTAGACGATCTGGGCGACATCGAGTGCCTGAGCGAGGTGTTGTTCGAGCCTTTTGGACTGCAGAGTCTTTTCCGGAAGGACGATCAGTGCGTCGCGGCCTTCGATGTATAGACGCAGGTTGGGGTGACGCGCTAGAGCTTGGCTCCGTTCGGAATTCAGCCACTTCTTGATCTGATCGGGACTTATCCCTGCAATGCCGAACAGATTGGAAAACGCCTGGTCATCGACGGAAAGGCCACCCGAGGCAAGGCCGATGCGCTGTGCCATCGTTCGAGGATGGATCATCATGGAAGGGGCGTTGGCGATCGAGCTGCGCAGGAGAGCGAATGCCTGCCGCTGATACGAAGATTCCTTCCCCTTGCCGGATCGATATTCGTAGTCGACCAGTGCGATCGTCAGACGATCGGTTTCGGCGAGAATGGCAGGGGATGCGACCCCTTCGGCCATCTGTTGGATGATGGGGAATCGCGACAAAACTCGCCAGTGCCCATTGGCTAGTCGGTTCTGATACTCGATGCCCAGCAGCTCGACCTTCTCTCTCAGGCTACGGAGTCGCAACTGCTGACGGATGACCCCAAAAACCTTCTGGATCGCCAACAGAGCAAAGATCAAGAGAAGAACGTAGAACTGTCCCATGGCCACCTCGAACTATCGCGTCGCCAGACTCCCTTACACCGGTCTCTGGCTCAGTTCCACTTGCGCACCGATCCGGAAACGGTCCCTTTCTGACGCGGCAGGCTGGGATGGATCCGATTTCGGATCGGTACTTTAGTTTAATCGGGCATCCCTCCGACCACATCCCAAGAAGATCCCGAGGGGCTCCACCGCTCAAAAAACTCCCAGTGCCACCTGTCCGCCCACAGACTCAACAAAGAGATCTGTCGCCAGATTGCCGAAACGGAAAGAGATCTGTCGCCAGATTGCCGAAACGGAAAGAGAGCTGACCTGGAACCTGCGGTGGCCATCGCAGGCTCCAGGAACAGCTCGTCCCTCGAATATCGGTTGACTGGATCGTCCGACCTATCAGCTGACCAGGGCCGTTCCCATGCTGATGCCAGGGGCAGGGAGAATCGATTGGCCCTGCAGGTAGAGATCGATGGCTCGTGCCGCACCACGTCCTTCATTGATCGCCCAGACGACCAGGGACTGACCTCGGCGACAGTCGCCTGCGGCGAAGACGCCCGGCAGGCTGGTTGCGAACCGACCATGTTCGGCTTTGTAATTGGATCGCGGATCCAATTCGATACCCATGGTCTGGGCCAAATAGTGTTCGGGGCCAAGGAAGCCCATAGCCAGAAGCACCAGATCGGCTTCGATCAGCTTCTCGCTGCCCGGAACTTCCACCATCTTCATTTTGCCGTCGACTTTCTCCCAATGGACAGCCACTGTGCGGATCCCTTTCACATTCCCCTTGCCATCGTCGACGAATTCCTTGCTGAGAATGTTGTAGGTGCGAGGATCGCTGCCGAACTTCGCCTCGGCCTCCTCGTGTCCGTAGTCGACGCGAAAGATGCGTGGCCACTGCGGCCAGGGATTGTCGGGAGCTCGGCCCTCGGGAGGTCGGTCCATCAGCTCGAAATTCACCAGTTGGGTGCACCCGTGTCGGAGGCTGGTGGCGATGCAGTCGGTTCCGGTGTCGCCACCCCCGATCACCACCACCTTCTTCCCCTTGGCCGAAATGTAGTGCCCGTCGGCAAGCTGACTGTTCAGGTAGCTGGCGGTGTGTTTGGTGAGAAACTCCATGGCGAAGTGGATGCCGTGGAGCGACCGGCCGGGGATGGGCAGATCGCGTGGCTGGGTGGCACCTGTGGCCAACAGCAACGCGTGGTTTTCGGCCAGGAGCTGACGGGGGTCGACCGTCTTGCCCACATCCGCGCCGGTGACGAACTTGACTCCTTCGGCAGCCATCAGATCCAATCGACGCTGGACAACCCCTTTATCCAGCTTCATGTTGGGGATGCCGTAGGTAAGAAGACCGCCGATGCGGTCGGCCCGTTCGTAGACGGTCACTTGATGACCGACTTTGTTCAGCTGGTCGGCGGCGGCCAGGCCCGCCGGTCCACTGCCGACGATGGCGACCGACTTGCCAGTCCGCTGCGCCGGAGGATTGGCTGTCACCCAGCCGTTTTTGAACCCATAATCGATAATGGCGTTCTCGATATTCTTGATCGTCACCGGAGGGCTGGTGATTCCAAGAACGCAGGCCCCTTCGCACGGGGCAGGGCAGACGCGCCCCGTGAACTCCGGGAAGTTGTTTGTTTTGTGGAGTCGATCGAGCGCTTCGCGCCACCGACCGGTGTAGACAAAATCGTTCCATTCGGGGATCAGGTTATCGATAGGGCATCCGCTGGCCGACTGGCAGAAGGGAACCCCGCAGTCCATGCAGCGGGCTCCTTGAGTCTCCAACTGCTCCTTGGGAGGTTCGGTGTAGATCTCGCCGTAGTCCCCAAGGCGCACCACCGGGAGGCGCCATTCCACTTTTTTGCGATCAAATTCTTTGAATCCAGTCGGCTTGCCCATGGCACAGTTCTTTATTGACAGAGTCGGGAGGATAATTGGAAACAATAAAGCGGGGAGCGACGCTGCCGGACCTTTTCAAGCTGGACCGGCAGCGACACGGTCGATCGATCATTTGGAGGCAGCCAGCTGCCGATTCTCTTCGAGGACCCGCTTGTAATCGGTTGGCATCACCTTGACGAATTTCGGCAGCAGGCTGCTCCATTCGTTCAGCACTCGTCTGGCGACGGTCGACTGGGTGTACATCGCATGCTGCTCGATCAACGCCTGCAGTTCTTCCTGGTCGGCTGAATCTTCGACCGGCTCCAGTTGCACCATTTCCAGATTGCAGCGGATCGGCAGTTGATCTTCTTCATCGAGCACATAGGCTATCCCGCCGCTCATCCCTGCAGCGAAATTGCGGCCGGTCGGTCCAAGCACCACGACGCGACCTCCGGTCATGTACTCGCAGCCATGATCACCCACCCCTTCGATGACCGCTGTCGCACCGCTGTTGCGAACCGCAAAGCGTTCTGCGGCCCGCCCTCGGAAATATGCCTCGCCCATCGTCGCCCCATACAGGCAGACGTTGCCGACCAGAATATTCAGCTCGGCCGCAAACGGACTGTTCCTGGGTGGATAGATGATGATCCGACCACCCGAGAGCCCCTTACCGACATAGTCGTTGGCATCTCCTTCCAGTTCCAGGGTGACGCCATGCGCCAGAAACGCCCCGAAGCTTTGACCAGCCGACCCGTGGAAGTTGATATGGATGGTATCGTCTGGAAGCCCCTTTTGGCCGTAGCGCTTGGCGATCTCATGACTGAGAATGGTGCCAACGGTCCGGTTGATATTGCGGATCGGAAGAGTGAACCGGACTGGTTTGCGGTTGTCGAGCGTCGCGATCGAACGAGGCAGGATTTCGCGCACGTCGATCGTCTTTTCCAGACCATGGTCCTGAGGGACGATGCAGCGGGTGACGACTCCTTCATGCTGCCGCTTGGCTGGCTGCAAGATGGGGGTCAGATCGATCCCGTCGGTCTTCCAGTGATGGATGGCATGATTGGTCTCCAGAACATCGCTTCTGCCAACCATCTCGTCGATTTTCCGGAAGCCCAATTTGGCCATCCACTGCCGAGTATCCTCGGCGACCATGAAGAGGTAGTTGACCACATGCTCCGGCTTGCCCGCAAACTTCGCGCGAAGCTCCGGGTCCTGGGTGGCGATTCCCACGGGGCAGGTGTTCAGGTGGCACTTTCGCATCATGATGCAGCCCAGGGTGATCAAGGGCGCGGTAGCGAAACCGAATTCTTCGGCACCCAGGAGGGCTGCGATGACGACGTCGCGCCCCGTCTTCAGACCGCCGTCGGTTTGCAGCGTCACACGACTTCGAAGGTCGTTGAGCACCAGGGTCTGGTGTGTTTCGGCGATCCCCAGTTCCCACGGCAGTCCCGCATGCTTGATGCTGGTCAGCGGCGAGGCGCCCGTGCCACCGGTATCACCGCTGATCAGGATGTGGTCGGCGTGGGCCTTGGCGACTCCTGCCGCCACCACCCCCACCCCCACTTCGCTGACCAGCTTGACGCTGACCCTCGCTGCGGGATTGGAGTTCTTGAGGTCGTAGATCAGCTGCGCTAGATCTTCGATCGAGTAGATATCGTGGTGGGGAGGTGGGCTGATCAACCCGACCCCCGGGGTGCTGTAGCGTATCCGAGCGATGTTGCGATCGACTTTCTTGCCGGGTAGCTCTCCTCCTTCACCGGGCTTGGCCCCTTGGGAAATCTTGATCTGCAGTTCGTCGGCATTGGCCAGATATTCGATCGTGACGCCGAAGCGACCTGATGCAACCTGCTTGATCGCCGACCGCTTGCTGTCTCCGTTGGGCAGCACCTTGAATCGCTCGGGATCCTCCCCACCTTCTCCTGTGTTGCTCTTGCCACCCAACCGATTCATCGCGATCGCCAGCGTCTCATGCGCTTCGGCGCTGATCGACCCAAAGCTCATCGCCCCGGTGCAAAATCGCTTGACGATCTCCTTGGCGGGTTCCACCTGATCCAGAGGCACTGGAGGTCCTGCGACCCCTTCCTTGAGCTCCAGCAGTCCCCTGAGCGCGCAGCGCATCTTGGCATCGCGGTTGATATGCTCTGCGAATCGCCAGTAGGCGTTCTTGTCTCCCTGCCTTGCGGCCACCTGAAGATCGGCGATCGCTGCAGGATCCCACCCATGGTGCTCTCCCTCGGCTCGCCAGTGAAACTCCCCAAGATTGGGCAGCGTCGGCATGCGCTGGGTGTTCTGTTCGGGATAACCCAGGCGATGGCGGCGAAGCGTCTCCTCGGCCAGGACATCGAAAGTGCATCCCTGGATCCGGCTGTTGGTTCCGGTAAAACACTTCTCGATCACCTCGCTGGCCAGCCCCAGCGCCTCGAAGATCTGAGCCCCCTTGTAGGACTGGAGGGTGCTGATTCCCATCTTGGCCATCACCTTGAGCATGCCTTTGTCGACTGCTTTTCGGTAGGCGGTGACGATCTTCGTGTCATCTTTCAGTTCGCCGGTAAGACGGCCATCGCGCGCCATCTTCCATAGCGCTTCGAAGGCCAGGTAGGGGTTGATCGCATCGGCGCCATACCCCACCAGCAGGCAATGGTGATGGACCTCCCGCGCCTCCCCTGTCTCCAGGACCACCCCGATCCTGGCCCGCTTGGCCTGTCGGACCAGGTGGTGATGCACCGCCCCGCAGGCCAAAAGCGAACTGACGGCGACGCGGTTCTGCGATACCTCTCGATCGCTGAGGATCACCAGCGTGTACCCTTCGTCGATAGCGCGTTCGGCCTCTCCGCAGATGCGATCGAGCGTCCGGACCAGACCGGCTTTTCCAAGGGTGCGATCGAAGGTGATGTCGATCGTTCTGGTGCGCCACCCGCGCTGCGACATATGCTTGATGGCAGCCAGTTCTTCGTTGGTCAAAATGGGATGCGGAATCAGCAGCCTCTGCGCATGCTCCGGGGTAGCATCCAGAAGGTTGCGTTCCGGTCCGATGTAGCATTCCAACGACATGATCACCTCCTCGCGGATCGAATCGATCGCTGGGTTGGTGACCTGAGCAAACAGCTGCTTGAAGTAGTCATAGATCATGCGGGGCTGGTCGCTGAGGCAGGCGAGGGCGGCATCGTTGCCCATGCTGCCGATGGGATCGCGAGCCTCCTGGATCATCGGCATCAGCATGAAGTGCATCGTTTCGGCGGTGTAGCCGAACGCCTGCATCCGCTCCAGAAGCGTCTCGGGGTAAAACCCATGCGACTCCTGATCGGTGGACAGATCCTTCAACGTGATGCGTTGCTCCCGGAGCCACTTTCCGTAGGGAAGCTGGGTGGCGAAGTGCTTTTTCAGCTCCTCGTCCGGAATCAGACGCTCTTCCTCAAAATCAACCAGGAACATCCGTCCCGGCTGCAGCCTCCCCTTTTCTCGCACCAGGGTCGGATCGATCGGAAGCACGCCAACCTCGCTGGCCATGATGACCCGGTCGTCGGTGGTCAGGTAATAGCGACTGGGCCTCAGGCCGTTTCGATCGAGCACCGCGCCGATGCATTTGCCATCGGTGAAGACAATCGACGCCGGGCCATCCCATGGCTCCATCAGGCAGCTGAAATACTCATAGAATGCACGCTTGTCCTCCGGCATGCTCTCATGCTTCTGCCACGCTTCAGGCACCATCATCAACACCGCTTCCTGGACCGACTTGCCGCTTTGCACCAGGAATTCCAGAACGTTGTCGAACGTGCCGCTGTCACTGCAGTCAGGTTCCGCGATAGGAAACAACTTCTGGATCGCATCTTTGAAGCGAGGGCTGGCTGCCAGACCTTCGCGAGCCTTCATCCAGTTGATGTTGCCGCGCAGCGTGTTGATCTCCCCATTGTGGCTCATGTAGCGCAGCGGTTGTGCGCGATCCCAACTGGGGAAGGTGTTGGTGGAAAAACGGCTGTGGACCATCGCCAGATGGGTTTCGTAGTCGGCATCCCCCAGGTCGGAATAGTAGGGAAGCACCTGGTCGGGGGTCAGCATCCCCTTGTAGATGATCGTCCTGGTCGACAGGGAGCAGATGTAAAAGAGAAGACGTTGGCTGAGCGAATGATCGCCGCGCAGCCGATGGCTGGCCTGCTTGCGAATTTCAAACAGCTTCCGCTCGAACGTCTCCTGATCGATCCCGTCGGCAGCCCCCACAAACATCTGCTCGATCCACGGTTCGGCCTTTTTGGCCGTAGGTCCAATGTTGGCCAAAGCCGCACTGGTCGGGACCCGTCGCCAGCCGATCCAGCGCTGCCCGTTGGCCTCGACAATCGACTGTACCACTTCCAGGCACTTGGCTCGCTCATGCACATCCTGAGGCAAAAAGACATTGCCCACCGCATAAAGGCCCGACCTGGGCAAGTCGACTCCAAAACTCCGCTTGGCCGTCTTTCGCAGAAACTTGTCGGGAAGCGCCGTCAAAATCCCCGCCCCGTCCCCCGTGTTCGCCTCACAACCACAGGCTCCGCGATGGTTCATGCTGCGCAGAATCTGATCCGCGTCCAACACGATCTGATGGCTGGGAATCCCCTTGACATTGGCGACGAAACCAACGCCACAGCTATCCTTCTCCAGCGAAGGGTCGTAGAGTCCTTGGGCTTCCGGAAAACCTAGACGATTCGACATAAAAAAAATACCTTGAGCGAAAATCAACAGAGGCGGGAAAAATCGCGACGGAACCAGCGGGTGCTGGACTCTCTCCTAAATCGCCGTCGCAGGAGGGTCACCAACCGAGACTGGTTGCGCCCTGGATTCGGGTGCGCGAGCCGGTATCTCCTGGCGGGCTTCGCCAAGCGATTGCATCATCAACTCCAGAAAAGCTCGCGCTGGACGACTGAGCGTCGCGTGACGGCGCTGGATGATGCCCAATGGACGCGTCAGAGCCAGTCCGGAACAGGACAGCTCCTGCAAAGCACCCGAGGAAAGTTCGTTCGATACACTTGGCTTGGGGACAAAGGCCAGACCGCGATTGACCATCACCGCATGCTTGACCGAGTCGATGTTGTCCAATTCCACCACCACTCGCATCGTGATGCCCCGTGATCGAAGATGCCGATCGATCTCCTGGCGAATGCGGAGGTTCGGAGCAAACGCGACCAGACCGCACTGGTTGAGCGATTCCGGCGTCACCTCCCCCTCGCTGGCCAGGCGATGGCGAGGCGACGCCACCAGCACCATCGGTTCATCCTGCCAATGGGTCGCCTGGATCGTCTTGGATGCCTCGGGATAACTGATCAATCCGAAGTCGACCGTCCCCTGTTCCACCAACTTGTACACTTCGTGCGGCTGGGCCAACTGAACCCGACTGGTCGCCTTGGGGAACCTCTGCTGCAACTCCTGCTCGATCGCCGGAAGGTAACTGAGCCCTGCCGAGTAAATCGAACCAATCGTAACCTGCCCCTGCACCTCGTCCCCAGACTGCCGAACCTCGGCCACCAACGTATCGAACTGCCGAAGCATGGTCGAAAGACCTTCATAGAATCTCTGCCCCTCGGCAGTCAGGACGAAGGGGCGACGCGATCGGTCAATCAACTGCACCGAAAGATACTCCTCCAGATTCTGCACCGTCTGGCTAGCCGCGCTCTGAGTCATCCCGTGATCACTGGCCGCCTGGGAAAAGCTTCTGCGACGAACCACATCGCAGAACACCTTCAAACTTCGAATCTGTATCGAGATCATAGCACTATAAGCCGAATTAATTCGAGGGGCTTGGTTATTACGCAAAGCGATTGCAGAGGATAACGGCCTCGGCGAGCCTCGTCAACAGAATTAGATCCTCTCAATTCAGATTTCGCAGAATCACCATGGCTAATGAAAAGCCAGCTTTCCCTTGCCCACACGGTAAGGGCTTTTGGTCTTCCCTTGGGCGTGCCTTGGACTCAACAACCTCACGCACCTTCATTCCGGGTTCGACCCAGCCAGACGGCGTTCTCAGCTGGCTGCTACGCCAGGCACCTTAACAGCCAGGACCCAGCACCGTAGATTCATGCGAAAAGAAAGTGGATCGGTCGACCGCGACACGCAGCCGGCCTTTCGTGTGGAGCGACAGATCGGTGTTCTAGTTCTCAGGAGTCATCTTCCCATGGTGAAGGACGAGCAGGTGCTTTGCGTACCAGAATCCCATCTCCTGCAACTGGGAGCTTTCTCCGGCTTCCTGCCGATCAACGATCAAGCCCGCCATCTCGTTCTCGATCGCGCTAGCCAATCGTTCCTGCCTCGCAGCCAGTGCGAGACCGATCCCCGGTTCAAGCAATTGATCCCCTACGTGCTGTTCACTTGTGGAGCCCCTGGGGAGGCGATTTCTGTCTTTCGGTATACGCGCGGCAGCGGTCAAGGAGAAACGCGGCTGCACGCTCTTCAGAGCATCGGGATTGGTGGCCATATCTCGACCGAAGATACCTCTGGAGACCACTGGTACGAAAGCGGAATGAGGCGGGAGGTAACCGAGGAACTCAGTTGGGTCGGGACTGCTGGGCAAGCCGAACCCTGGGAGTCGCTTCTGAGCGCCCAGGCGATGGCCGGACTGATCTACGACGATCAGAGCGAGGTGGGACGCGTTCACCTGGGAGTGGTGCATCACATCCATTTGCCTGGTCCTTGGGTTGCGGCACGCGAGGATCAGATGATCGACAGCGGCTTTGTGCCGCTGGAGCAACTGCGGCGTGAACGGTCGCGGCTGGAAACCTGGTCGCAACTCTGCCTGGACGGCTGCATCCAAAGCTGGCTGGAGCGGCACGCCTGAGCGATTCAGATTCTTTGTCGCGAGGGACCATCCACCATCTGGCGATGGTGGCTACAAAATGCAAGCGGCACCATCCACCATCTGGCGATGGTGGCTACATGAGACCAGCACCATCCACCATCTGGCGATGGTGGCTACATGAGACCAGTTCACACAGAACCATCGACCCTTCTCGAGCCTCACCCTCTCAGCGGCGCGTGCCGCGCAACAGGACGCCGCAACCGAAGGTTTCCTCGAACAGATTGCCGCTTTGCCGCAATGCCAATTGCTCCAGCGACAAGTCCTCCACGCCGGCAACGGCGATCACCCATCGGTCGGACTGCTTTCGGCATCGGAAACTGGCGATGCGCTGGCTCCGCGACTCATCCAGTGCGATCGCCAGCCGCAGCAGCGAGGCCAACTTCGCCACGGCGACTCGATCCTGCCGATCCAACGTGGCATACCCCTCATGGCTCGGCTGGGGCGAACTGCGTCGATGGTATCGGGCCACCAGGGAGACCAAGAGCGAGTCTTTTCGACTGAGCCCGAAGATTTCGCTGTTGCGAATCATGTACATCGCATGCTTGTGGTTGCTTTTGACGTTGATGAACAATCCGATCTCGTGGAGCAGAGCGGCCAGATAGAGAATCAACTCCCACCGCGAATCCAACGAATGCTCGGTCTGCAGGTCGGTAAACAGTTTGCGACTGAGGGAAGCGACATGACGAGCGTGCTTCTCGTCGAAACCGAAGCGGCGCCCCAAGTGGATTGCCGAGCGGATGATTTGGTTTCGGAATTCGGCGGTCCAGCTGTCGCGATGAGCCAGATCCTGGAGCAATCCATCTCGCAGATTCGTCGTCGCGACACGGACCAACGAGCAACCCAGGCGTCTGGCGAGTATGGAGTAGCTGAGCAGAGCGGGACCGATCGTTTCCGCATCCTGAAAGCTGATCCCGAAGCGATGCACAATCGCCTCTTCGGACATAGGCAGAATCGATCGCGCGAACGCTTCAAATTGATGAATCGGTATCGATGCCAGCGATTCGCCATCCCAATCCTCCAGAAGGTTCGAAGCGGCAAATCGCACATCGCCTCCCATGGCGACCATTTCGACGGGACCATGGGTATCCAACTGTTCGGTGATCTGATCGACGAAGCGTTCAATCTGCCGCTCCATCAACTGGTGAAGCTTCCCTTGGGGCACCGTGTACGACTCCAGTTGACTAAGCAACCTCAGTGAACCAAGTCGGTAGGTATTTGAGAAAATGACATTACCGCCTCGCACCATCAGCAGCTCGGTGCTTCCGCTGCCGATTTCGACCACCACGGTACGGCTTTGCGCCAACGACGGATCCGACTGAAGGAAAGGCTGGATGCCCAGGTAGGTGATTCGATTGACTTCCGCCTCGTCCAACACCTCCACCTCCAGCCCGGTGGCGATGAAAATGCGGTCGATGAAGGCGAGTCGGTTCAGCGATTCCCGCACCGCGCTGGTGGCGACCACGCGCATCTGGTCAGGGCGGGTGATCCCGTACTCCAGCAGCAGGCGACGATAGCTTTTCAAGACGCGCACGCAGTCTTCCATCGCCGGCTTGCGGATCCGCCGCCCGGTGAAGGTATCCTTTCCCAGAGCGACTGCCTGGGTGAGCGATTCGAGCGACCGGAAGGATCCGGAGGCGTCGATTTCGGCGATCGCCATGCGAATGCTGGTCGCACCGATATCGATCACCGCAACGGGAAGTTGGGAGGGAATATCTGAGGGGGCTGGGCTGCTGGAGGATGGCTTGCTGGACATAGGAAATCCGAAAGAGGCAACTGGAGCAGCCTTGCTTCAGGAGGGCACATCCCACCCAATCCGTTGGCTGCGGTTCAGCGTAGGCACAAAGGTCGCCAGTGAAAAGCGAGATTCGGCAAGCTGCGCCATTTTTTGCTCTATCGATGCCCCGGCCGCGACTCCCGCAAAGCCGATCCTGCGATCAGGGGAGGAAGGAAGGCGTCGAGCTGGCGATTCAGATTGGAGGCATCGACAAAGAGTGTCGCTCGCCAACCGGCCGCGCGAGCCCCTTCGACATTTTCGGCTCGGTCATCGATAAAGAAAATCGATTCCGGCCCGACCCCCGCCATTCGCTCGGCGCTGCGATAAATCGACAGGTCCGGCTTCATCGCATGGACGCGATAGCTCAAAACAACCGGATCAAACCAGCCGACGACCGTTTCCATCGGATGCCGCTGCAGCCACTCCCAGTGGGCCTCACAGGTATTGGAAAGCAGCCCCATGCCCACTCCAGCCTGCCGACATCGCTGCAGCACCGGAACCATGTCACGCTGGACGGAGAACATCGCCCCTGCGGCATCCAGCAATTCGTCCTGATCGACTGGATGGCGGCCGATTGCCTGCAGTCGAGCCGCAAACGTCTCGCTGGTGATTTCGCCTCGTTCGTAGGCGTCCTCCAATCCCTGATCGAACAGCAGGGCCCGCACCGACTCGCCTGCCACCCCCAGCAGCCTTGCTAGATTCTCCACCATCACCTGATGGTCAAAGGCGACCAGTACCTTACCGAGGTCAAAAAAGAGGAACAGGTCTGCAGGGTGCGATGGCAGCATGGTATGCAACGAAATCGGAAAGAGGAAACCAATGGAGCGAGACTCGGGCGATCCACCAGCACTCAAGTGTACCGGCGGGAAGCGATTCTCTGGGAGGCCATCGGGATCGCCCCCCGCGGGGCCTTCTTCGCGGAGCCGATAGGAACGATTACATTAGTTGCTCCTGGTCGAAAAGATACCTGCAGCCTATGCCCGACCGGCATACCCCGATTTTGCTCTACCAGTTCGATTCCCTTCCCCAACTACAGAAGGAAAGCAAGCACGATGTCCCGTCCGCTGAATCCCTACAGCTCCCGCATCACGCAACCCAAAAGCCAGGGCGCTTCGCAGGCGATGCTTTACGGGACCGGACTGACCCCGGAGGACATGAACAAACCACAGGTTGGGATCGCCAGCATGTGGTATGAGGGGAATACCTGCAACATGCATCTGAACGACCTAGCGGCCTCGGTCCGCCAAGGGGTTGTCGAGGCGGGGTTGGTCGGAATGCGATTCAATACGATCGGTGTCAGCGATGGCATTTCGATGGGCACCGACGGGATGAGTTTTTCATTGCAGTCTCGCGACTTGATAGCCGACTCCATTGAGACGGTCATGGGGGCGCAGTGGTACGACGGGCTCATTGCGATTCCAGGCTGCGACAAGAACATGCCTGGATGCTTGATTGCGATGGGGCGCCTGAACCGGCCCGCGCTGATGGTCTATGGAGGAACGATTCGGCCTGGAAAATGGAACGGCCAAACGCTGGATATCGTCTCGGCCTTCCAATGCTTCGGCCAGTTTCTCTCCGGACAGATCGACGAGCAGGAACGCGCCCAGATCGTGCGCCATTCCTGTCCGGGAGCAGGGGCATGCGGTGGGATGTACACCGCCAACACCATGGCCTCGGCGATCGAAGCGCTCGGAATGTCGCTTCCATACTCCGCATCGATCCCAGCGGTCGACCCGGCCAAACATACGGAATGCATCGCGGCTGGCCATGCCATGCGGAAGCTGATGGAACTCGATTTAAAGCCGCGCGACATCATGACACGGGCTGCCTTCGAGAACGCCATGACGGTGGTGATGGCTCTGGGTGGCAGCACCAACGCCGTGCTTCACCTGATCGCCATGGCTCACTCAGTCGATGTCCCGCTTGGACTGGATGACTTCCAGCGGGTTTCCGAACGGATTCCCTATCTTGCGGATCTCAAACCAAGCGGCAAATGGGTGCAGGAGGACCTGCATTCAGTCGGCGGGACTCCTGCGGTGATGAAATACCTGCTTCAGGAAGGGCTGCTCGATGGTTCCTGCCGGACGGTCACCGGAAAAACGCTCGCAGAAAACCTCAGCGAACTCCCCGGGCTAAAAGAAGGTCAGTCGATTGTTCGTCCCGTGACCAACCCGCTCAAGCCAACCGGACACATTCAGATTCTGCGCGGCAACCTAGCACCCGAAGGGGCGGTCGCCAAAATCACCGGTAAGGAAGGACTGGTCTTCTCGGGCCCTGCCCGCTGCTACGATGGCGAAGAGGCAATGCTGGAGGCGCTGCAGCGCAAGGAGATTCAGAAAGGGGATGTCATCATCATCCGATACGAAGGCCCCAAGGGAGGTCCGGGAATGCCCGAGATGCTGACCCCCACATCGGCAATCATGGGTGCCGGACTAGGCTCGGACGTCGCCCTGATGACCGACGGCCGCTTCTCGGGTGGTTCCCATGGATTCATCGTCGGACACATCACCCCAGAAGCCCAGGTAGGGGGCCCCCTTGCTCTGGTACAGGATGGAGACATGGTGACGATCGATGCGGAAAACAATCGACTGTCGGTCGACCTTTCGGACCAGGAACTCCAGAAGCGTCGCCGTTCCTGGACCGCTCCTCCACTCAAGGCGACTCGGGGTACCCTCTACAAGTACATCCAATTGGTCCGCAGCGCCTCCGAAGGATGCATCACCGACGGCGGTCCGCAGTCCTGACAGCCTTCCGTCAGGCGTCAAGGCACTCCTTTCATCGCCCCTGGCGCTCAGCTTCTGCTACACGCGGCATGGCGATATGGCCATGCCACTACCAGCAGCCCGCCCATCGCTGCCACCCACGATTTGTCTACTCCATCCAATGACGGTCGCCAAGGACTTTTCCTATACCGGCCATCTCAGCCTAGATCGCGGAAACCAAGTGGAGGATTAGGGGGCGAAAAATCGCTCCAAGCTTCCGCCTGCCAGGCCCGGTTTCTCCAAAGCTCCCAAGGTAAAACCAACTGTTTGCGGCGACTTTACCGGGCCGCTCTGCCGGCCGCTGCCGTTGCAACCCTCAAAACCTTCCAAACCGGTAACCTTTTCCGGTCGGCTCTTTCCTCCCGCGTTTTTCTGCCTACGATTCTCTGGGCTCTCCTTCCAAACTGATTCGGAGCATCCCGAGGGCATCGATCGAGGCTGCTTCGATGTCCAACCGATTGGGACGGCCCCCTTAGAGCGACGAATCCTCCTACCGATCCGGTGCGGTCCCAACATGGACCATGAGGAGCGTTGTACTGAGTAGAAAGCTTGGTCTTGTGTCTGCTTTCGCGATCCGAGGGAACCGCTGACCCGGCTCCCAACCTGACTCTGGTGGTGACCATGACCGACCCCCTTCATCCCATCGCTGGAATGAAGCTCGCCGAGCAATTGGCGGCCGATTTTCGTCGCCTTGGTGTGCCTTCGGGGGAAGTGCGCATCAACCACCTGCGATCTGCGATTCATCGAGGGTCGATTCAGATTGCAAGAAGCTGGTACGGCCTTGAGGAGTTGGCTGAATTTGCGCCGATGGAATCCGAATTGGCATCGCTTCTGGCCAGTGCGTATCGCGTTCTGGATCCCCGCAACCGCTCCAATTACCAGGAACGTATTTTTCTTGCGTGCTTGTCCGAGCGGCCACATCCAACCGAGCGACGCATTCGTCATGGGCTAACAGAGACCCGGCCAAGTCTTTGGTCGGCCATCAGCAGAATGGCCAGCAAGCGAGACGAATCACAGCAGGCCGACGTCGGCCTCTCGCCAGGAGAAGCGGCGTCGTGGCGACTGGTGGGGATCGATCCGGATCCGGAAGCCGAAGAACTTTCCCAGGCCAATGCCGCTTCGCTCTATGGCATGCTGGCCGACCGCCCAGAGCACGCACGCGACGGAAAAAGTGACAAGCCTACCGTAGCTCGAAGTACCACCAACAAAGAATCCACGCTTGGCTCCCTGGAGGCCCTCGCGCACAGTCCGATGGCGCTGATCGGAACGGACGATCCAGGAGTTGCCAATCCGTCCGACTCCAAAAATCGTTCCGCCGCCAGCAGCACGCTAGAGGAACGGCGCGAAGTAGTGCAGTCTCTGCGTCAACTATCCAAGGGCAAACCAGCCAGGAAGCCGTCGCCAATCGCAAAAGCCACTCCCCGTGATACCACTGCCGTACCTGCCAAGCAGTCCCACTCGGCCAGAAAGCCATCGGATCCGCTGCCGTCGAACGCCGCGAGAAACAGCAGCCTCGCGCCTCCTGGACCTCCAGGCCCAGTTGCTCCCGTGAAAGCGAAAGGAGCCCAGAGGGCCCCCAATTCTGGAAGCATTCAGTCCCGCCCTGGCGACCGACAGCCGGCGTCCAAGAGCAAAGCCTCCCTAACAACCCCAACCCGAACTCTCCCGAAAGCCCCACCGAAAGCGAGAAAGAAATCACCCCACTTCGCTGCAATGCAGGGGAACTCGAACCAGCCAGCAACCACCCTCCACGACCAGAAGGTTACATGGGCCCAATTGCTTTTGCGGTGGCTGAGATGGCCCCTGAATCGCTCGCGCTCCTCGCGCGACTCGAACGTCAATAAGTGGATCGATGGTCTTTCCGATCCTCGTGGCGATTCATCGAAAAGTGTTTGAGCGATCGCCGCGCGGCATCCTCCCCACGTGGTCGGCTCACGGCTATTACTCCATCGCACAGCGCGTTCGCTCGATCCCAAGTAGCCTAGCTACGGAAACCAACTCCGCCTTCCGATGATCCCCAGGGCATCGTGAAGCGACGAGGAACTTGGCTAACTCTTCATGGAATTCAACGTCGCTCCAACAACCCCATCCCCAAATCCGACGGGGAAGCCAGCAGCAATCCAGCCTACGGTTTGCAGGTCGCCCAGAGCATCGCGGCTGCAACTCCGAAGTTTTCGATGAAAAACCATCCAGTCGACTTGGTATCTCTGCAGGCGCTCCGGCAATAGCATCCAAGAAATCCAAATCGAAAGCTCCATCTTGGAGCAAGTCGCAACCTGCCCCCACCCCAAACTGCCAGATCTCCAGGCCACCGGTGGCTCTGTGCCTCTTCCTACAATAAGAGGAATTGTGGAGGAGACCGAGAAAAAGATCTTCGTTCGGGAACTCGCAGATCGATCTTTCGATCGAATCGCAGCGATGCCGACGATCGAAGGGCGACGCAAACAGCCAGTGCGAAGAAGAACTCAATTGGGGGAAGTGATGGCGCTAGCAAGCAATCTGGAAGAACTGCGGCAAAGTGGCTGGAAGTCGCGATCGGTCAAACAGGAGGTGCGTGAGAATTTCCTGCAAGCCCTCTCATCCGGCCAACCGCTTTACCCGGGAATCGTCGGATATGAAGATACGGTGATACCGGAAATCAACATTGCCCTGATCGCCGGCCACGATCTGCTGTTTCTCGGAGAGAAGGGGCAGGCTAAAAGTCGTCTGATGCGATCGCTGGTCCGGTTCCTCGATCCGCAACTCCCTTTTCTCGACATCCCAGGGTGTCCCGTCCACGAGGACCCCTACCGTCCCATCACTTCGGTTGGCAAGAAATGGCTGGCCGAGCGGCACCCCAATGAGATTCCGATCGCCTGGTGGAATCGCGAGGACCGCTATGCGGAACGGCTCAGCCCAGGAACCAAGTTTGCCGACATCATCGGCGAGATCGATCCATCACGCCTGACCTCCGGGGTGTCGATGGGAGCCGAGGAAGCACTCCACTTCGGTTTGATCCCCCGCATGCACCGAGGGATCTTTGCGATGAATGAACTTCCGGAACTCGACGAATTGGTCCAGGTGGGGCTATTCAACATTCTGGAAGAACGCGATGTGCAGATCCGGGGCTATCCGATTCGCTTCGAACTGGATCTGTTCCTGATGTTTTCTGCCAATCCGTCGACGTACAACCGCAGCGGCAAAGTGATTCCCCAGTTAAAGGATCGCATCGGATCGCTGATCCAAACCCATTACCCACTGGAACGGTCTTTGGGGATTGAAATCATGCAGCAGGAGGCTGGCCAGGAGATGGGGGGCCAGCATCCTGTTCAGGTTCCTTACTTCATGGCGGAAGTGATCGAAGAGATCACGAGGCAGGGTAGGAAAAGCAAATGGGTCGATCAAGCCTCCGGCGTGTCGGCTCGTTTCTCGTTGGCCAACTACCGCACCATGATCGCCTCGGCCCGGCATCGCGCAGCGGTCCTTGGTGAGTCGCTGGCTGTTCCGAGAATCAGCGACCTTGGCCACTTGGCGACATCGTCGCTGGGCAAGCTGGAACTGGACCTCATGGGCTCCCACCAAATGACCGAAAAGCAGGTGCTCGAAGCCCTGCTGGCCGGTGCTGTGGAAACGGTCTTCAAGCAGTATGTCGAAGAGCACGGATTGAACGCGATCGCAGATCATTTTTCCAAGGGGGCGAAGGTCGAGGTAGGCGATATGCTCCCCAGCGAAAAATATGCGGAAGTCATGCGCGACATCCCAGCTATCTGGGAAAAGGCGTTCGAAGTCAACGCAGGGCAGCACCCCGCTCTCCGCGCCTCGTGCGTCGAATTCGTTCTGGCGGGACTCTACGCGATGGATCGCATCAGCCGAAGCCAAAAACATGGGAAGGTACGATATGAGTTCTGACCAGCCGACCAATCCGAATCCTTCTGGCCCCACACCCAGCGGTCCTCGCCGCAGCACCCTGGGCGGAATCATCCATACCTACCAGAAGTACAACCCTGCGGAGTTTCCCAGCCCGCTCCAGCCCCCTCCGGATCTGGTCAGCCCCGCCTTCGAACAGGCGCTTCAGTACGGCTCCTTTCGCAAACTGACCGAAGAGGAACTGGCGCGCGCGGTTCGCCTGGACCCCAGCCAGATGGCCAACCTGGGGCCCAGCATCGATTTCCTCAAAGCGATGCTCGAGGAACGAAAACGCCGGATTCTATCGACCTACGAAACCGAACAGGTGGTCAGGGAGGCTGCCAAGAGCTACCACAAGACGGTTCGCAAGGCGACGCCTCCTGAATCCCTTCGGTCGCTATTCAAAAAAGCCGCCGACACCGAACAGATCTATCTGCTGGAGAGGCTCTGGTATCGCATCGGCGACGATCAGGATCCCTTCGCCAGGCAGATGGTGCATCTGCTGGAGCGTCTGGGAGAGAAGTATCAGGTCGACGAACTCGCCGCCAAGTACCACTTCACCGGCCGCAAGTCGATGAATGTGCCACAGGCCATCGAGATCAAGAAGGAACTGGAGCAGATCGACAAGCTGCTCAAGCAGCTGGAGGAAGCGGCCAAAACAGCCCAGCTGGGAGTGATCGACATGGAAGCCCTCTCGGAGTTCGCCGAACCCGGTGATATGGCTCCGCTGGAGGAACTCAAACGACAGCTGGAGAATTACACCCGCGAAATGGCGCAGCGGCAAGGGCTGGAACAGGATGGTCAAGGCGGCTTTCGGCTTACCCCTCAGGCCTACCGGCTCTTCCAAGGCAAGTTGCTACAGCGGATCTTCTCGCACCTTCAGCCATCGCGCACTGGCAGACACAACGCACGAGTCGAAGGAGATGGAGCTGTCGAACTTCCCTCGACCAAGGAGTATCAGTTCGGCGATTCGATCGCCAACATCGACACACCCCAGTCGATCCTCAACGCCCTTCGAAATCGTCCCGACGAGCGCCCCGTAAGACTGCGCGCCACGGATATGGAAGTCCATCAGACCCGCAACAACCCCAAATGCGCCACGGTCGTCGTGATGGATATGAGCGGGTCGATGCGCTACGACGGCCAGTACATCCACGTCAAGCGAATGGCTCTGGCTCTTCAGGGACTGATCACCAGCGAGTATCCAGGAGACTTCCTGCGATTCATCGAAATGGCCACCTTCGCCAAACTAAAGACCTCCGGCGAAATCATTGAACTGATGCCCAAGCCAGTGACGATTCATGACCCCTGGGTGCGACTGAAGTGCGACATGAGCCGCGAAGAGATGCAGGAATCGATGGTGCATCCGCATTTCACCAACATCCAGCATGCCTTGCGGCTGGCCAGGCAAAACCTCTCCTCGGTCGATACCCCCAACAAGCAGATCATCGTCATCACCGATGGACTCCCGACCGCACACTTCGAAGACCAGTGGCTCTACATGCTCTATCCTCCTGACCCCAGAACCGAAGAGGCTACGATGCTGGAAGGAGCGCGTTGCCGCCAGGCCGGAATCACCATCAACCTGTTCTTGATCCCCAGTCTCTCCCAGTCGGAAGAGGATATTCGCTTCGGTTATCGGCTCGCCGAATCCACCAAGGGGCGAGTCTTCTTCAGTTCCGGGGAAGATCTCGACCGCTTCGTCGTCTGGGACTACGTCGATCGCAAGCGAGAGATCCTCCGTTAACCAGGCGGTCGGACGAGGCCCCATCGGGATGTCCAGGAAAACCAACCGGGGGAACCACCAAGCAGAACCACCCTGGAGAGTCCACAGATCCGCTCGACCGCTGGTGAACCTTCCATCTCCCGTTTATCCTCTTCGATAGCCCTCTCCGTTCCGAGACCAGTCGAGTATGGAATCGCCGTCGATGGGGCCGGCGAGCAAGGGAACCAGAAAGGATTGCCAGATGAGCTGGGATGTCGAAATGATTGTGGCGATGCAAAACCGCACCACTGCCGACTGGCACCATCAGCCGATCGAGAATCGGGAGTCGGGGTGGATGGAACTGGCCTGCCAACAGCATCGATACAACTACGAACTATGGCACCAGGAAGATCAGGCACGCTCTCCGGACGCCGACGACAGCACGATCGCCCAAGTGAAACGGGCTATCGACCGCCTGAATCAGCAGCGCAACGATGCCATCGAAAAACTGGATGATTGGCTGACCGAACATCTACAGGCCACCGGCATCCATCCACGCGAGGATGCCAGCCAGAATTCGGAAACCCCCGGCAGCATCGTCGACCGGCTGTCGATCCTCGCCCTGCGGATCTATCATCTGGACGAACAACTGCAGCGGACCGACGTCGATGATGGCCATCGCCAAAAGGTTGCCCAACGACTGGCGATCTGCCAACTTCAGCAGAAGGAACTGGCCACGTCACTTCGTCAGTTGCTGGAAGCGATTCAGTCGGGAACCAAGCGGCATCGCACCTACCGACAGTTCAAGATGTACAACGACCCAACCCTCAATCCCTATCTCTACAACGCCGGGAAGCCGACGACCACTTCGAAAGCTGCAACGCCGGAGTGACCAATCGGGCATGGACCTACTGATCGACGGCTACAACCTGCTGCATCAAAGCCCTTCCATGACCGTCGATCGCGCTCCAGGCTGGACCCAAAGGGCGCGAACCCGCCTGATCCATTGGCTGGCTCGCTATCTTCCTCCCCCTGTGCAGGCGCAGACGCTTGTTGTCTTCGATGCCCCCAAACGTCCAAGCAGCCTCGATCTGGAACCCGATGGATCCCAATCCTCAGGCATCCACCGCACCGATGGCTCGGCAATCGAAGTCCGCTTTGCCATCGGATACCCTGAGGCCGACCAGCTATTGATCGAACTGATCGGAAAGCACAGCCACCCAAGCAAACTTCTTGTCGTCAGCTCCGATCGTGCCATACGCAACGCAGCGCAGCGGCGAAGATCCGAACATCGGGCAAGCCAGGAATGGATCGAAGACCTACTGGCTAGATCACCCCAGGCACTCCCCGCGCGCTACCGTCATCCGGATCCCCACAGCCTCTCACATAGGCCAAGTACCACCGGAAAGCCGCACCCAACCGATCCCAACTTCAACTGGATCGCATGGTTTGGACTGGAAGCTTCTCAGGAACCAACCAAAGCCAGCCCGCAACCCGATGCGTTATCCTTGGCCAGGCAGAAAGAGAATGGACCGAGGAGCGATCCAGCCGATCACTCGACACCGCCAGCGAAAGCACCTCCTCACTCCTATGGCGCTCGAAAGAAAAAACTCCCAGGCAAGCCGCCTGAACTGCCGCCTGACTGGAATGCAGACGAGTTTCTGGATTCCTGAGAACTGGAGAGGTTATCTTCTCCTACGATCGCTGTCTTGTGGCATGGCCGTCTCGGCCATGTCGCTTCAACCACGGGCGGGACGCCCGTGCCACTCTCTGTGCTCCGCCGACCAGCAATCTCGTGGCATGGCCGTCTCGGCCATGTGGCCTCAACCACGGGCGGGACGCCCGTGCCACTCTCTGTGCTTCAGCGACCAGCAATCTCGTGGCATGGCCGTCTCGGCCATGTGGCCTCAACCACGGGCGGGACGCCCGTGCCACTCTCTGTGCTCCGGCCACCAGCAATCTTGTGCCATGGCCGTCTCGGCCATGTCGCCTCAACCACCGGCGGGACGCCCGTGCCACTCTCTGTGTTCCGCCGGCCAGCAATCTCGTGGCATGGCCGTCCCGGCCATGTTTTCTAAACCACGAGCGGGACGCCCGTGCCACTCTCCGTGCTCCGGCGACCAGCAATCTCGTGGCATGGCCGTCTCGGCCATGTGGCTTCAACCACGGGCGGGACCCCCATGCCACTCTCTGTGCTCGGCCGACCAGCAATCTAGAACTACCAGCGTTTGCTTCTTATTTGCTTGGGATCAGGCCGTTTCTCGGATATGGTATACTCTTTAGACTTTGCGGGGCTCCCCTGGTGGCCGTCCCGTCGCCTTCGCCAAACCCTGTCCCCGTCACAGGTCTCTTGTCGCCAGGAGCGTTGGGATGAACCAGCCAAATCGCGATTACACCGATCTCCTCCTCTCCAAAGGAATCATCAGCCTCGAACAGTTGACCGAGGCAGTGAAGCTTGGGAAGTCGGAAGACAAGTCCGTCGGCGAAGCCCTGGTGGCTCTCGGATACGCCACCCCAGAGGAGGTAACTCGGGCTCTAGCCAAGTTCAACAAGGTCGAGTACGTGGACCTGACCGAGACGAGGATTGCAGACGATGTAATCCAGTTGGTGCCCGAATCGGTCGCCCGCGAAAATGCAATCATCCCGATTTCTGAGGATTCCGGAACGATCCGCGTCCTGATTTCCAACCCCTTTGACATCGAGACGGTCGAAAAGCTGCGATTCATCCTGAACCGCAAAGTCGACACCGCACTGGCCCCCAAGGAGCACATTCTCGAAGCGATCAACCGCTACTACGGGCAGGTGGAAGGGGAGTCGGCCGACTCGATGCTCCAGGAATTCACCGACACGCAGATCGACTTCACCGAAACCCAGGAAGATGGTGCCGATATCGACGAGGGGGTCGACGAAAGCGCAGCCCCCGTCGTGCGACTGGTCCACCTGATGATCGCCGAAGCGGTGCAACTGCGAGCCAGCGACATCCACGTCGAACCCTTTGAGGACCGGGTCCGCATCCGCTACCGCATCGACGGCGTCCTTGTCGAACGGGACAGCCCCCCCAGACGACTCCTGGCGGCCATCCTCTCGCGTATCAAAATTCTGGCGAAAATGGACATCGCCGAACGACGACGCCCCCAGGACGGGCGAATCAAAATTACCGTTGGCGAAAAAGAACTCGACCTCCGCGTCTCCATCATTCCTACCAACCACGGCCAGTCGGCCGTGATGCGTATTCTCGATAAAGACAACATCAAAGTCGGGATCCGCCAGCTGGGTCTGGCCGAACGCGACTTCAAGATCTTCACAGGCCTGATCAAACGGCCCAACGGCATCTTTCTAGTGACCGGTCCCACCGGTTCGGGGAAAACCACCACTCTCTACGCTGCACTCAATGCACTGAACCGACCCGACCGAAAAATCATCACCGCCGAAGATCCAGTCGAATACTACCTGCAGGGGATCAACCAAGTCGAAGTCCGACACAACATCGGACTCGACTTCGCCCGCATCATCCGTGCCATGCTCCGGCAAGCCCCCAACATCATCCTGGTAGGGGAGATGCGAGACACCGAGACGGCTTCGATGGGGATCCAGGCATCTCTGACTGGACACTTGGTTTTTAGCACACTGCACACGAACGATGCGCCCAGCGCCATCACACGAATGACAGATATGGGGGTGCCCGGCTACTTGGTCGCAAGCAGCGTGATCGCGGTTCTGGGGCAGCGGTTGGTGCGGAAGATCTGCACCCGTTGCAAGCAGCCGCACACCCTATCCGATAGCGTCCTGGCGGACGCGGGGATCCCCCCGGAAGTGGCGGCGGCGGCAAAGGTATCCCGCGGCAAGGGCTGTCCCTACTGTCAAAAATCGGGCTACCGAGGCCGCATCGGGATCTACGAACTGATGGTGGTCTCCAACCGACTCCGGGAGATGATGTTCCAGAACAAGTCGACCTCCGAATTGCGGGAGCAGGCGATTCGAGAGGGAATGACCACCCTCTACTGCGACGGTATCCGAAAGGTGCTGGGAGGAATCACCACCCTGGAGGAGGTCTACAAGACCGCCAAGCGGACCGAGCAGGATGTGCTGGCGGTACAGAATGTGATCAAGGAATTCACCACCTGAGTCGACTTCCAGGGAGCGGGCCAGCCCCGAGACCTGAGAGGGTCGGCCACTGGTCCACCCCTGTTTGTCGCGTCATCGGCAAAAAATCGCTTTTTCGAAACGAATCGCGGGAAGGAATCGATCTCCCATGGCAACAGTGCTTATCGACAAACTCCTCCAGGCTTGCGTCAAGCAAGGAGCCAGCGACATCCATATCGTCGTCGGTCAGCCCCCTGTCTTTCGTCTTCACGGGCGGATGCGTAAGCTGGAAACCAAGGTGCTGGAACCTGACGACACCATGGCGCTGATGAAAAGCATCGCCCCCGAACGATGCCAGCGCGAACTCCAGGAGTCGGGAAGCTCCGACTTCGGCTTTGCCTTCGGCGATCTGGCCCGCTTCCGCGTCTCGATCTTCAAGCAGCGCGGCTTCGTCTCGATGGTGCTGCGGCAGATCCCCAACGACAAGCTGACTCCCGAACAGCTGGGGCTCCCCGAGGCGGTGGTCAAGATGGTGCTGCGGCCCCGCGGCCTGGTGCTGGTCACCGGACCAACCGGGTCGGGAAAAAGCACGACTCTGGCCAGTCTGGTGAACTACATCAACGAAACCCACGATCACCATATCATCACAATCGAAGATCCGATCGAGTTCTACCACGACCATATCAAATCGACGATCAACCAGCGCGAGGTGGGGGTCGACGTCCCCAGCTTCTCTGAAGCGATTCGACGCGCATTGCGCCAGGACCCCGACGTCATCCTGGTGGGGGAAATGCGCGACCTCGAAACGATCAGCGCTGCGATCAGCGCTGCAGAAACCGGCCACATCGTCTTCGGTACGCTTCACACCAACAGCGCCCAGGGCACCGTCAACC
Organism: Pirellulaceae bacterium; assembly: GCA_044337705.1. Classification (GTDB taxonomy): domain Bacteria; phylum Planctomycetota; class Planctomycetia; order Pirellulales; family Pirellulaceae; genus JBEISR01. The sequence continues at coordinate 54,020 of JBIINB010000007.1, forward strand.
GGATCATCGATGCATTTCCTGGGAACCTCCAGGACCAGATCCGCACCCAGCTGAGCACCGCGCTGCTGGGTGTGGTCGCTCAAACGCTGATCCCCAAGATCGGCGGGGGCCGCGTGGCCGCCTATGAAATCCTCGTAGTCACCCCCGGGATCGCCAACCTAATCCGCGAAAACAAGACGTTCCGTATCTCGTCGGCCATCCAGACCGGCGCCAAATTCGGGATGAATCTGATGGACGATGCCCTCTTCAACCTGTGGCGGGATGGCAAGGTCACCGTAGAGGATATCCTCGCCAAAGCCCACCGCCCCGATGATCTGGCCAAGCGAATCGTCAACGCCCGCCGTGGCATCGCCGATGACGCTCCAGGGGAAGAATTCGATCACGGCAACACCTGACCCCCGATCGCTCTGCCCCTTCGGTTCTCCTTTGTCCCCCAAGCCATCTCCAAGAACTATCTCAGGGAACTCCCACCATGGCCGTTCGAAAGCTCGGACAAATCCTGGTCGACATGGGTTTCATCACCGACGAGCAACTGGTGCTGCTGGTGGAAGAGCAGAAGCAGCAGCCAGGGGCGCTGATCGGGAAAGTCGCCGAGGAGATGGCGCTCATCACCGACAACCAATTGGCTCAGGCGCTGGCCGAGCAGATGAACATGCAGGTGGTGACGCTGGAAGACAACAAAGTCGCCCCCGATATCCTGGCCAAGATCACCGAATCGATGGCCCAGCTCTATCGCGTCATCCCTGTCAAATTCGACGGCCACACCCTCACGGTCGCCACCTGCGATCCACAGAATCTGACCACGCAGGATGAACTGAGGACCTTCCTCGGCTATGACATCCAAATGGCCGTCTGCACGGAACGGGAAATCAAGCAGGCGATCGAAAAACACTACTCTTCCGACCTGGAGAGTTTCGAGCGGATCGTTAGCGACCTGGCCAAAGACGAAGAACTGTTCGCAGCGGCCAGCAAGATGATGAAGGACGGCACCTTTGACCTCGACGGGGCCGAAGCCCTGGCCGATAGCGCACCAGTCCGAAAACTCCTGAACCTCGTGCTCCTCCTGGCGATCAAGGATCACGCCAGCGATATCCACCTGGAGCCGTTCGAAGACGAATTCCGTATCCGCATCAAGGCAGAAGGGGTCCTATACGAAATGGTCCCCCCACCTCGCCACTTGGCCTTCGCCATCACCACCCGCATCAAAGTGATGGCCAACCTCGATATCGCCGAACGGCGACTCCCCCAGGACGGCCGAATCGAACTGATGGTGGGAGGCCACCCGGTCGACCTCCGCGTCTCCGTCCTGCCCACCCTTTTTGGTGAGTCGGTCGTGATGCGAGTCCTCGACCGCTCCGTCGTCTCGCTCGACCTGGCCAAGGTCGGCATGAATGCCTCGACCCTGGAAACCTTTCGCAAGATCATCGAACGACCCAACGGCATCATCCTGGTCACCGGCCCCACCGGTTCCGGGAAGACCACCACGCTCTACTCGGCCCTCAGCGAACTCAACCACATCGAAGACAAGCTGATCACCACCGAAGATCCGGTCGAATACGATATCGACGGCATTGTCCAAATCCCCATCGACCACGACATCGGCGTCACCTTCGCCTCCTGCCTCCGCGCTATCCTCCGCCAGGATCCAGACAAAATCCTCGTCGGGGAAATCCGCGATCTGGAGACGGCCGAGATCGCGGTGCAAGCCTCTTTAACTGGGCACTTGGTTTTCAGTACACTCCACACGAACGATGCGCCCAGCACCATCACACGTATGAAGGATATGGGAATCCCCACCTTCTTGATCACGGCGACCGTCGAAGCCATTCTGGCTCAACGGCTGGTCCGACGGATCTGCACCAAATGCCGGGAAGAGACCGAACCACCGCACGAGATGCTGATGGACCTGGGATTCGACCCCAACAATTTGGGGGATAAGAAGTTTTACCGAGGAGCCGGATGCGATGCCTGCAACAACACCGGCTACAAAGGGCGCATCGGGCTGTTTGAGCTGATGATTCTCAATGACGAACTGCGGGACATGATCATGACCAACTCCACCACCGACGATCTGCGCAACCGAGCCGCTGCGGGAGGCATGGTGACGCTCCGGGAGTACGGCCTGAAGTATGTCCTGGAGGGGATCACCACCGCCGACGAAGTGGTCCGCGAGACGGTTTTGGACGGATAGCCGATCCATCGGCCGCAGGTTTCCGAGCGATGCGGGTCCCTTTTCTCGCCGCTTTCCCGTCCAAAACCGCGAAAAATTCGACGAATTCCGGCATTCTGCCAACCATAATCACAAGTCGCCTGGAGATGCCCGCAAGGCCCTTATCCAGTTCGGGCGAAGCCCATCGATCGCTTGTCCCCAATACACCGACACCTTCTGGTGGCCGATGCATTCCACGGCCACCGCACCTGTGAAGTCTTCCGAAATCAGCAGGAAACCGAGCCATGCCGATCTTCCAATTCGAAGCAATGGACCGCACCGGACAGGAAATCAAGGACGTTATCGAGGCGGCCAACGAAGAAGAAGCACAGTCTACCATCCGGCAGATGGGCTATTTCGTCACCAAGATTTCGATGAAAAAGGGAGCCGACGCCAAAGCGGCCCCAGGTGCGAAAAAGAAACGCCCCTTCGCTCTGGGTGGGGCCAAGACCAAGCACATCTGCACCTTCACCCGGCAGCTTTCCATCCTTCAGGATGCAGGTCTGCCAATCCTTCGCAGCCTGAAGATTCTGGAAAACAACCAGAAACCGGGCAAGCTGAAGAACGCTCTGATGGACGTCTGCGATGAGATCGAAACCGGTTCGACTCTCTCGGAGGCGATGTCCAAATGCCCCAAGGTCTTTAGCCGACTCTACGTGAACATGATCAAGGCCGGGGAGGCGGGGGGTGCTCTGGAAACAATTCTGCAGCGTTTGTCGGACTTCCTGGAAAGCGCCGAATCGCTGAAGCGGAAGGTGAAAGGGGCGATGATCTACCCGGTGGTGGTGGTGCTGGTCGCGTGCGGCATCCTCACCTTCATCATGTGGAAGATCGTTCCCACCTTCAAAAAGATGTTCGAGGAATTCGAACTGAAACTGCCCCCACCCACCCAGCTGCTGATCGCAATGAGCGATTACGTGGTGAACTACTGGTTCCTTCTGCTTTTGGTGCCGATCGGCTACCTGATGGTGATGAAGCTGATTCGAAAATTTCGGCATGGCCGAATGGGCTACGACATGTTCATTCTCAAGGTGCCGGTCTTCGGGAACCTGATCGAAAAGAACATTCTTGCCAGAACCACTCGAACCCTCGGAACGCTGGTCACCAGCGGTGTTCCGATTCTCGAAGCGCTCAACATCACCAAGGAAACAGCCAACAATGCGCTGTTTGAGCGGATTTTCAGCAAGGTGATCGAATCGATCCGCGAGGGGGATGTCATCAGCAAGCCGATGCAGAAATACTCCAGCCCCGGCTTTCACCCAATGGCCCTTTTCTTCTGGGCCCTTATGGGCTCCTTCCCTGGAGTGATGGTGCTGTCGGTCGCGCTCACCGCCGGCCGTGGACTCAACTCTGGGAAGAACAAAGGCACCTCCGAAAGCCTCACCTACATGGGCGGCTACATGATCCTGCTAGGGATGGTTTTTGCCGGCCTCTTTTATGTGATGAAGATGAAAAAGCGAGTGATCGACGACCTAGTGGTCAACATGGTCGACGTCGGTGAAGAGACCGGCGAACTCGACACGATGCTCTACAAGGTCGCCGACAACTACGACGAAGAAGTGCGCGTGATGACCGAAGGATTGACCAAGCTGATCGAACCGCTCTTGATCGTCTTCCTTGGGCTGGCGGTCGGCTTCATCGTCATTTCGCTCTTCATGCCGCTGGTCAGTCTGATCACCAGCCTCAGCAGCAAGTAAGAGGGACGAGCGACGAACGATTCGCCCAAGGTGCTTTCTGGCCAAGCGATCGCCAGGAAGCACCGGCGGGATTCGGGACAAACAAGACGTCGGAACATCCAAACCCAAACATCCAACTGACGATTCCCCTGGCGGGAGGCACCCTGGCGATGATGAGATCCAATCGAAGTCGGCAAGCAGCTCGGCACGCATTCACTCTGGTCGAAATCCTAGTAGCGATCGGGATCCTGGTGCTGCTGGCTGCCATCGCCACCCCCGTGGCACTCAATGCCCTGAAGTCCGCTCAAGCCTCGGCACTGAAAATGGAAGTCAACGGGCTGGCCGATGCGATCGAGCAGTACCGGTCGAAGTATGGCGACTACCCGCCCGATGGCAGCAACTGGACCATTCTTGAACGCCACTGCCGCAAGGCGTTCCCGCAGATTTTGCAAACGGAACTGAACCTGTTGCGACGGGATATTCTGGCGTCGCTGAACTACACGGGGCCTGCGATCCCATCGGCAGACCTAGAAGGGTTTCGGGCGATGAATCCCGCCGAAGCACTCGTCTTCTTCCTGGGTGGCTTCAGCAGAAATCCACAGCGACCTTTCACCGGCCCCGGAGGCCCCTTCGCTCTGGTCCCCGGCAGCACGACGGCCTACCAGTACAACCCAGCCCGCGAAAACGCCTTCTATGAATTCAACTCAGGCCAGCTGACGCTGACCCAGACCGCCTTTGGCAACGCCACCGTCACGGTCAGCAACGATGAATCGCGATTCCAGACCGGTACTTCCAGTCAAGGTGACCCGAACGATCTTTTGCCAGTTTATCTCGACAAGTACCAACGAGCCCCAATCGTGTACTTCGACAGCCGCACCTACGCGATTCCGGATCCCAACGCCACTGGAAACAGCGTGATCTATGTCAACCGTGTCTCGTCGCCCCAGTTCGGGACGGCGGTGCCTTATCTGTCGGATGAGATGAACACCACGATCGCTCCCTCACAGAATTACTTTCAGAACAAGCAATCGTTCCAGATCGTCAGTGCCGGACTCGATGGGATCTACAGCGATGCGCTCGGGGTTTTCACTTCCACTTCAACGCCCAACATCGGCACAGGCGACTTGCAGGTGTATCAGCGAAATATGAAGACCGCTTCGAAGTCGACCTCCAATACCTACGACAACACCTCTAACTTTTCGGACATGGCGCGGCTTGGCGATGTGGCCCGCAAGTCGCTGACGTCGGATTGATTTGCCAGACGAAGGATCAAAGCATCGACCGGACGACTGCGGAATAGGCTCGAGTTTGGTGAGAAGGGTAGGGGACCATGGAACGAATAGGGAAAGGACGAAGCGAGAAAAGCCGAAAGGCTGGCCGGCGCCCTGCGTTCACGCTGGTCGAATTGCTGGTGGCGATCTCCATCATCGTCATCCTCGCTTCGTTGACGATGGTTGCCTTGCGCGGAGCCCAGCAGGACGTTCTGGAATCCAAGACCCGTTCTACCATCGCCAAGATCCACGAAGTCCTCGCCTCCAAGTGGGAAGGCTACCTGTCGCGACCGCTGCCGCTGAAACTTCCCACCGTCGCCTTTCAGGCCGATCCCACCAGCGGCCAGAGAGCTCTTTCGGGTAGGGAAATGGCCCGCCTTCGCCTCTCTGCCATTCGCGATTTGATGCGGATGGAGATGCCGGATCGGCTGACCGATCTGAGAGGACCAACGCTACTGCACGCGAGAATTTTCGAAGGCACGACGAATCTCACCAATTTCCCGATCTTCGTTCCAGCCCCTGCAACCCTGCGCAGACTGAACGAAATCGTGACGACTGCGACAGCAGATTTTAACTTCAACGCCGAACTTCTTTACTATCTGGTAGCCAACACGTCGTACCAGAATTCCAGCGCCTTGGAACTGTTTCGCCCCAGCGAGATCGGGGATACCGATAACGACAACATGCTGGAGTTCATCGATGCCTGGGGTAAACCGATCCAGTGGATTCGCTGGCCAGCCGGGTTGGAAGGAGCCAGCAGCCCCTTCGATCTGGACGATCCGTTTGTCGGCAATGCGATTGGATCAGAGACTTCCAAAGATCCTTTGGACCCTCTGAGTGCCGATCTTTATTTCGACCCGGCATTTCTTCCAAAGACCCCGATCGCCCGGCCCGGCTCGGGAACATTCCCGTTGGTCTATTCATTAGGTCCCGACGGCGCGAACGGATTGCAAGTCGACTTAATGGGTCTTCCAGCTGGTTCCGCCAGTCCTATGTGGCCACTGGCGGGTATGACGCTTCCTGCAGGCTATCCTCAGTCCTTCTTCTACCCCGACCCCTATCACCCTAGGCTTGGACCGGTGTCGGAGCGGTTGGGTGCGGTGATCAATTCGAATGAGGCCGCTGACAACATCAGCAACTTCGACCAGTTTGGAGAGTCGCTATGACCTGCTTGCTGGACTGTCCAAAGGGCAATCGGCGTGGTGTGACGCTGGTGGAACTGCTGATCGTGATCGGGATCACCTCCCTGATCGCTGCAGTGGCACTGCCATCGGTCAAGACGTTGCTGAAGGATCGTAAGACCAACCAAGCGGCGATCCTGGTGCGCGGGTTTATCGAATCGGCCAAGGCGATGGCCATCGCCAAGGGGCGTGATGTGGCCGTGGTGCTGGAGCGGATGAGCGACGCCGGGGATTACAACTTCGCCAACAATACCTGGTTCAGCACCGACGCGCGCGACTTGCATCGCAATACGGCGATCAGACTTAGCCTTGCCGAAGTGCTGCCGCCCTACACGGGTGATCTCGACAACAGCACATGCTTGATCCCAAACATCCCGGGAGCGCCCCCAAGTCGCGTCGATATCAATCTGATCCAAAACCCCACACTGGTTTCGTTATTCAATGCGGATGTTCTCGATAAGATCGCGTTTGGAAGTCGCACCACCACGCTGCAGATCAATTCCGAAGCTTCGATCCTCAACAATACCGCTAACGACCTGACGGCGACGGGGGGACCACCTCCCTGGACCGCCTGGATCCGGTTCTTCAACGGGCGGACAGCCAATTTCGATCTTGCCAACCAGGCAATCGTACCGCTGACCTTCGATCCGACCACCTTTCGCATCTACTGCAAGCCGCGGCGCCTCTATTCCAAGCCGCTCCAGTTGCCCAAGGGAACGTGCATCGATCTGGGCTTCAGCGGGATGGGAATCCGAGGGTTTCGGGATTTGCCACGCGCTGCATCCGCGCCAATTCCCCAATTCCCACTTGACCTTCCGTTCGCAACCCAAGCGATCGACCCCTGTGGAAAAATCGTTCCGATCAATGGAATGCGACCTACCTACATCGTCTTTGATTCCCAAGGATCGTTATCTTCGATTTACCGCACCGATATCTCTCTGGATGCGAATGGCAATCTGGCGATCAAGATGAAAAAATCGATCCCCAGCAAAGATCTTTATCTGCTGATCGGAAAGACGGATAAGGTGGTGTTTCCCGTCGACGGACTACCGGTTTCCTACACGCCTCCCGCATCGGTAAGCAATCCGCCCCCACCCTTTCCTATCGAACCTGGCATCAATCGAAATCTCTTTGGTGCCTCCAACCTGGCGGACAGTACCAGCTACTGGGTGAAGATCCCGGCAACGGGAGGTCAGATATCGATGGCCCCGGTGTTGGCACCCAGCCTGACCCCAAACGCTCAAGGTATCGTTCCGCTGACAACGGCATTGGCCGAAAGTCGCGGAGCGGCGCAGGCCAGTGTCGATCTGTCGGCTCGCTGACCCATCCTGGAAAGAAGCGCGATCATGCACGCAAGCAAGCCAACTGGCATCACTCCGCTCGATCGGTTCGGCCCGCGCCCCGGGACGACGCTGATGGAAGTTCTGTTTGCCATCGGGATCGTGCTGGTGGGTCTGGTGGGGATCGCTGCTCTGATCCCGCTTGCGGGCCGTCAGGTAGTCGACAGCAAAACGGCAACTCTAGGTGCCGCCATGGCGCAGAACGCCTACCGCGCGATCGAAGCTGCCAACCTGCATGTTCCTTCCACCGATCGCCCCTGGCTGATCGCAAGGGACGACACCAATCACCCGACCGGTCGGCAATTCACCGCCTATGGAAGTTTCGAAAGCCTGATCGATGCCGAAGCGACCTGGGTGGCAAACCTGGCGATCAACAATGGAGTTGCCAATACCGTCGCCATTCCGCTGGCTCGCGCCTACGCCAGCCGGCGCGGGTATTGCATCGATCCGCTGTTCTGGGCCAGCCAGCCGTTCAATGCCACTAGCACCCCTCCGGTTCCTGTGGAGCAAGCTGCGACGAGCGCCGATTTTCCGTATCGTCGGTCGCGATTCCCCTACTATCACGAACGATTCAATCCGATCGATGGTGTCGATCTGAAGCAAGGGAAGGTACAGAGGAACCATGAAATTCAGTTTCCCTTGGTTCCCGTTTTCGATGTCGGTGCCCCACCACGGATGACTCGGATCACCTACGCCTCCAGTCCATTTGCTCCGTACATTCCAGCCCGCGCCCGATTTGCTGAAAGCATCTTTGCGTCGACCGATGACATCACGAATCCCCTAAGCAACGGGGACCGCAGCCTCAATGGCATTCGCGGCTACTTCACTCAGGGTGGCACGTTGGCTCAGGGTGCCAATCTGATGCAGGCCGCTAGCAGCCAGGGGATTTCGTGGATGGCGACTCTCGCGCCGATCGAACAGGCTGGAAGTGCCGTCGCCAATCAGTTCCGCTTGTCGGTGATTCTCTTTGCCAATCGCGACCGCAGTTTTCAGGCGCCGGGGCCGGAAGTCGACCTCAAGGCACTTCCCAATGCCGAGCAAGTGGCATGGGCGTATCAGCCGGACTTCACGGCAGGCTTGACGAAGTCCCCCATGGGCGCCGCGGCTCCTTTGAATATCGAATACAGCTACTGTGGTGAGAACGGTTTTGCCGTCGATCTTTACAGCAATAAAGCGTATTCGACTCCCGTCAAGGTAGGCGACTGGGTGATGCTATCCCGCAGATGGCGCAACACGGCCGACAGCGGGAACCCAATACTGGACGAACTCAATACCGTCCAGCTGCACCGCTGGTACCGCGTCGTCAGCGCGATGCCGCAGCAAGAATTGGTGGACAGTTTGCCGGTGATGCTACCGCATGTCGATGCGAAGAACATCATACCCCAACCCTCTGATCCGCCGCGCATCTACACCCGTCAGAGCGTCCAATTGCTGGGTCCGGACTGGTACTTCCAGTCGCCCCTTGGTTTCCAGGATGGCCGTGAGCGACCGACGCAGGCGACGATCGTGCGAGGGGTGTCGGCGGTGTACGAGCGAACGGTGACGATCCCGATGGAGTAATGCGGCTGGATGCCCAGGACTACTGGATGACCAGTGCGGCTGATTAGCGACGCTGGTGGTCGAGCTTATCGGGCAGCCGATGATCGCCAGGATGTTTCGAATGCAGATGTGTGTCGGTGGATTCGGTTCGGATCGATCGAAAAGGCCATCTTGAGGATGGCAAAGGCAGGTGAAAGATGATCCGTCGTCAAGCAAAGAGAACCCAACGTTCGGGATTGATCCTGCTGATCGTCCTGGGGATGCTGGCGCTGTTCAGTCTGCTGGCCACCACGTTTCTGGTGCTCTCCAGCCAGTCGCGCAGCGCCTCGGTGGCAATCGCCACCGTCAAGTTGCGTCAGCCTGATCCGCGAGCGCTCAGCGACCTGGTGGTGCAGCAACTGGTGCGCGACACCAACGACACCCGATCTGCCTTCTTCGGCCACAGCCTGCTGGCCGATGTCTACGGTCCCAACCCGATCCGGACCACCGCCAGGCAGGTACCCAAGGTACTCGGAAAGGACGCGAACGATCAGGCGTTCCTGTGGATTGCCTTGAACAACCCAGGGAGCTCTTTGGCGTTGGGGCGCGATGCCTACAACGGCAGGCTGGTCACTTTCCTGGCCGGTCCCCTCAAAGGCAACTCGTTTCGTATCCTCGACTACATCGGCGAGTTCAACAATGCGGCTTTGGCTTATTCGATCGTGATCGATCTTTCGACGCACGAAGGGGGTTTGCTGACGGGAGATATTCTTTCGGGTACTGTGGCCGTGCCGGTGACCAAGCCGCTTCGCGGCTGGCTTGCCGATCATCCGCTTTATCTGGTCCAGGATGCGCAAGGTATTGCCTATCCTCTGCTGATGAACGACGCCGCGTTCAATGGGGTCGGTTATGGACTGAACCTAAGCGAAGGCGCTCAGACTGCGAACGTCTTCCTTGACATACCGATGAACAACAATCGCAGGATCCCAATGGGTCTCTTCCACAGTTACAGCGACACAGCCGCATGGAAACTGGGCAACACCAACGAAGGATACGACGTCGCTGATTACCGCGATTACTTCCTCCATTTTCGCGAGCTTGGGGGTTCGCTGACTCAGGTGCAGCGACAAATTCCCTCCTTCCATCGGCCCGAACTGATCAATTATCTTTCCTCGCTCTATGGCGATCCGACCTCGATGACTCCATTGCAGGTAGTACGATTGCTTGATCTCCTCGATCACGTTTCCGCGAGACCACTGGCATACCGCGTTCTCAATCCTCCACAGGTGCCACCAAATCAGCGTCCTCCGGATTTCAATTTTCCTGCCGACGGCAAACGCAATCCTTATTTCACTGGTCGCCCCCCCAACGGATTGGGGCAGGTACCGACTCTGGAATTGAACTTCGATAATTGGGGCCAAGCTCCAGCTTACCTGGAGGAGAAGAAGCTACAGGCTTATGTCTCGCAGCTGATCCATGGCGAATGGGATGTCGACAACGATGGGGATGGCACCGAAGAGAGCGTCTGGGTCGACCCAAACCTGCCGCTGGTACCGGCACCCGATGGCCGGATGCTGAAGGTGCTGGTCGCCCCCATGATCGTCGATCTGGATGCCCGACTGAATCTCAACACGGCCGGGGTTCTGGCGCAGACGGATGCCGGATGGGAGCAGAACACATCCTCTTCGTTCACTCAAAATTCAGATCCGCTCAAACGGCTTTCGCAGGGATTCGGCTATGGACCGGCTGAAATTAGCGTCAACCATATTCTGCGGCCCAATGCCTATGCAGCCGACCAGACCCCGTTCCATTCCCGAAATGGCCCGGATATCGTTCCAGGGGTTGGACAGACCTTCTACAACCCTGACGGGAACGACCTCCTAAGCCGCTTCTACGAGCGGGATTCCACAGCCGAGCATTACCATGGTCCCAGCGCCGGATTCCCCTCGTCGGGATTGCCCCTATCCCGCGGTGGTGGCTTTGGACTAGGAATTGACCGCAACGGCAACCCTTTGGTGCTAAGGAACCAGTTCAGTTCCAGCATCCCTGACGAGCAGAAGAACGATCCCTACGAAATCTCGCCGATGAAGGAGTCAGGGAGCGACAGGCTGTTCACGCTATCCGAGCTGGAGAAGGTACTGCGGAATTCCGACGCAACCGATACCCCGCTTCCCAATCGCCTTCGTGAAGTGCTTGCCCCTGTAGGTGCCAACCCCGCGTTTCCTGTCAATGCCCCCCGCATGTTCACCACCCGAAGCGCCGAATTGCGGCATGCCAATCTGGGAACTCCCGCGGGGATCAATTCTCCCTTTGGCGCAAGCCTTCTGGGGTGGCTCCACACGCTGTACCAGGAGCGTCTGACCGCGCAAAGTTCCACCCGGTTTCCACCTGCCTTGGACGCGAACGATAGCCCAGCTCAGGCACTGGAGCGTCGGCGTCGGTTTGCCAATCTCTTCCCGGCCGATTTCCGGCAGGGGCTGCGGATGAATCCGAACCAGCCATTTGGCAACGGTCTGGACGACAATGCCAATGGCTTGATCGATGAACCGTTGGAACTCGAGAATGTTGTGCAGGAAGAACGGTTTCCTGTGGTGCTCGCCAATGGAAACGCGTCGGTCACTTCGGTCCGTGGAGTCTATGGTCAAGCGATCGGCAATGAACCGGCTCGCCTTGCCAGTCGCCAGCAACTGGCCCGTCAGATCTATTGCCTTGCCTACATGCTGACGCCGCTGGATGGAGTCGATCTGCCCGGGGTGCAGGCGAGTGATGCGAAGTACAAGCAGAAGCGAGCTCGCATGCTGGCGCAGTGGGCAGTCAATATCGTCGACTTCCGCGACGGGGATTCGGCGATGACGCGGTTCCCGTTCGACGAAGATCCGTTTGATATCGGAAGTCAAAGCAACCTGCCATTTGAATGGGAGCCGCAGGCAGGGAATGTTGTCTGGGGGATGGAGTTCCCCGAACTGCAGTTGACCGAATCGCTGGCCTTCCATGACAAACGGACCAAGGACACCGATCAGGATGGTGGCGGCCAGGGGGCCAGGACCGACGCAGCAATGAATGCTGACGACGATTTCGATCAGTATCGATTGCCACAGGGCTCGTTGTTCCTGGAGCTGTATGCGACGCGGACTACCGGGACTCCCAATCAGAGCACTCTGACGGAGAACATGCCTGCGGTTTCCCCCAGCCTTTATCTGAACGACAACGGTCAGATGAAGCTGGACCTGGGGAAGATGGCACCTTCCAGCAACGATTATGGTCGTCAACCGGTCTGGCGTGTGGGGATCAGCAATGTCGAACAGCCAGGGCAGAGCCCCAACGATCTGCTGCGAAATGGCTCGGTCGCCAGTCCGACCCTGATGTATCAATCGTCCACCAACAGCGACACCGATGGGGATGGAATCAACGACCGCACTGGGAGTGGTTTGTACTACAACGTCGACGATATGGCAGCCGAACTGACATTCGACCGGATGATCTGGTTTGCCAATGTCGACCCATCGGCAGGTGGTAACAATCTGCCGATCCCGAACCTGGCAGGCAGCAGCAATCCTCGCAACGAGCAGTACCCCCGAGTATTTTTCAGCCGCAACAACGCACCCGCATATCTGCCTGGTGGATCGTATGCCGTGGTTGGCCCGCGCCGGACCACCTATGTCGGATCGCAGAATGTGGCCGCCTCTACCGATCACCTTCCTAGCCCGCAGAGGATTGTGCTAAATGCCAATGGGGTCGAATCCTACATGGTCGATGGAACGCGCATGGGAACAGCCGCAACGCTTCCGCCTACCTCCGCAGTCAAACCAGCTCTTGGGATCATTGCGGCCGCTTCGAGGCTTCCGGGCTGGAACATGATGGACAACGCGGGGATGGGAATCCTGGGAACGGGTTTGAACATCTCCGAGCCACTTCCGATCCAAGGACAGCCTTACTATCAACGGCCAACTCAGCCACTCGATTCGACCGATACCGGAGGATCGGCGAGCGGCTTCAGCTACCCCGGATTCCGCGATATGCCAAACGACTCGTGGAAGGATTTCAGCAAGACAGCGGGTAAGACGCTTCCTGACCAACCCTTTGACGAAGATCCAGCTAGGAACCGAGTTCTCCTGGACGCGATGATGCAGGATCTTGGCACGTATGCCAATGCGCGCACTGCCTACCTGCAGCGATTGGCCGACCCCGATTTCCCCTACGATCCAGAAACCAATCCGTACATCACCATCGACTGGATCAGCCTGGACCTTACGGTTTTTTCGGGCGAGGGGAACGAAGCGACGGCACCTGGGAAGAACCAGAATCCGACCTTTGCCTTCCAGACCCGCTACAAGGATGGCTCCTCGGCGCACGAGGGCTTTAAGTCACAGGCTGGGATTGGAACCAGCGCACCACCTCAAAGCCACGGGACGATGCTGTTCACTTACTCGACCGGCGAGCTTCGAACGACCGATCTCTTCAACGGCACGCCGCTTGCGTCGACCCAGGTGCCTCACTTCAACCAACAGCTTGGGGACACCAAATTTTCGCCGGCGGTCGCCCGCAGTTCTTCGTCGCTTGGTTACTTGAATTTGGGTCGTCCATTGATTCAAAATCCAACCGCTCTTGCCAATTACGATGCGTACGGACCGCCGCTTACCAATGCAGCGGTGCCGCTTTTCAATGGTGCCCCAAGAGAAACGGTCGCATCCCTCTTCTGGTTCAATCGTCCCTTCGCGACGCCGTACGAGTTGATGCTGGTGCCGGGAGTAGGCCCGGGGGAATTGAACAGAACGGCGACCCTATTGGATCGGTCAAAGCTCTACGCTAGGCAGACCAATGACCGGCTACGTTCCCCTTTCGGGCATCTGATGAACTTCTTTGAGTCCTCGCCGAAGGGGGCGGGGGAGTCGGAATTCTATCTGCTGATGGAGCTGATGGAGACGCCAGCCCCGTACGCCGATTCAGGCATCGTCAAAAATCCGGCATCGCTTCAGCAGCAGCATGCCGGGGGAGATACCGATTCGGATCTCATCCGATCCGAAATGCTTGCTGACTACTTCGCACCAAGGAATGTCGTTCCCACGATGGTCAATCCGGGCAAGGTGAACATCAACACCATTCCCGGCGAACAGATATGGAAGGGAGTCGAGCTGAATTATCTGCGGGGCACAGCGCGGAACAATCCGACCGGAGGGACCAACTGGCCTCAGATCGCAGCGTCACGGCGCGGTTATGCGCCGGCCAGCAATCCGTTCCTGTTGACGCAGCATCCCAACATGAATCCCGCCTATCCCACTCAGTTTGCTGGCGCCTTCCGTCCAGGACTTCTGGGAGCGGTTGGTCCGGTGCTGGCAGGGGAGGCGGCAAAGGATGGCGGTGGCAATCTGCAGAGCACCCGACTGAGAAACCTGGTGCGCAAGTCCCACACCCTGTTCCGACCCGAAACCGTACCTTCACCCGATCCGGTATCCGACGACGCGACCCCGTTGATGCTGGACGACAACAACAACGCGAAGCAACTGGGGCTCTATCGCGACAGCGACAAGCAGCCGTTCATCGCCTACCAGCGTCTGACGCGACTACCCAACCTGGTCACTCAGCAATCGAACGTCTATGCGGTCTGGCTGACCGTTGGGTTCTTCGAGTTTGACATCGAGAACAGTGGAATTGGAGCGGAGTTCACGGGCAATCGTGGTGAAGTGACAAGGTACCGATCGTTCTACATCATCGACCGCACCGCGCCGGTAGGATTCCGCCCAGGTGAAGACCTGAATACCGACAAGGCAATCCTTCTGCGTCGGTTCATCGAGTAGCCGTTGGGAGGAAACGATTCGCAATGGCGGTCGGCAGAGGCGTTGGGCGAGCGATACAGCATCATGAAAAGAGCATCGACATGACCAGAAACATCCCGCACACCCGAACGCTGCGCTGCGGAAGTCGTCGATCGGTCAGCGCCTTTACTCTGGTGGAGGTTCTGATCGCCACGGCGCTGTCGCTATTGATGATGATGGCCCTGGCCGAAGGGTTTAAGAGGATGAGCGACAGCATGACCGACGGGCGCGCCAATCTAGCGCTCAGCGATCGTCTTCGCTCGGTGACTGGGACGTTGCGGAGTGATCTGGAGCGACTGACGTTGCGGCCGGTGCCTCCGCAGAATCAACTTGCTGGCAATGGCTATTTCGAGTGCTACGAAGGACCGATCAGCGATTACTCGGCAACCGTCCTCAACGTCAATACGGCGGCAACCATCGCCAATGCGGCCATTCCCACCAGCCGCTTCGGCGACGTGGACGACATCCTGATGTTCACGGCGCGGGCCTTGAATGAGCCATTCAAGGGGAAAGTCCCGGTCGCATTGCTTAAACAGGCGCGCGGCGATCCGGTTGCACCATGGGAGTGGAACAGCTTGGTCACTATCTCGTCCGAGTACGCCGAGATCATTTATTTCATGCTTCCGGCGATGGATGCCACCACTCCGATCGACCCGGCGACCGGGCGCATCAATGTGATCAGCACCAAGAATCCCGGCTTCCCGGATGAGTACCGTCTGTTCCGTCGCGTGCTGTTGATTCGGCCCGACCTGAACCTCACGTCGACCACTCTGGGTGCGGGGACGCTGACCAATACCGCAGATAACAACTCTTTCATGTACGCCAATCCCGCTCAGCCGATGCTGGGGATGGCCAGTCTGTTCCAGCGATGCGACCTCTCGATGCGCCGGGTTCCAGATGGGAATCCTTCCAATCCGGATCCGGTCGCTGCCAATTCGCTGGAGGATCTGGCCAGACGCGAGAACCGATTCGCCCATGGCATCCTGCCTTCGACTCATGCAGCAGTCAGCGGTTACGGTTTGACTTCTTCCTGCACCATGCCCTTGCTGGCGCTGACCACCTCCAATGCAGCACTCGACCCGATTGTTTCCTACTTTCCCGGCAATCAGCCGTTCAACGGATTCCTGCATCCCTCATTTGCCCTTTCGGGAGAAAGAGCTGGAGAGGACATCTTGCTGTCGAGTGCCGTTGGATTCGATCTTCGGGGTTTTGATCCCAAGCTACCAACTTTTTACGTTACCGGACCCGATGGAGTGATGAGCGCGACGGGTTTGGCGGACCAGACATGGGGGGCTGCCGGAAGCGATGACCTGCTGCTTAGTCCCAATGATCCGGGGTTTGCGGCCGCCATGCTGTCCAGCAACCCGGCAGCCACAAACAATCCGCCCGCAGCGGTCCCTGGTCCACGAGGTGGTTTTGCCGACCTGGGATGGGGGCTGAAGACAATGGGGCGATTCGGCCAGTTGGGACTGACCCTCAGTGCCTCCGCGACCCCCTACATGGTCTCTCCACTTAGCGGTTTGCAACTGAACTCGGGTACCAGTTCCGGGCTAGATATCGCGGAAGGACTCTTTCGTTCCGGACTGGTGATTGGCGGTAGCGGAGCCACGCCGCTGCTTCGGCAGGTGACTTTCGATTCCTGGACAAACCAATACGAAGCCGACGGCATGGTGCAGCGGGAGGTCAATCAGACAACCCGACGAGGTACCTTCTGGATCAACGGACTTGCCGATCTTGGTTACTCCACCTCGCGGACCGATCCCCAACTGGTCCCGGATCGCGGTGCCAATGGGTTGGAGGATGAAGTAGGAGGGATTGTCGACGGATGGATTGATGATCCCACCGAGTCAGACACGATGGCTCCTTTTCCTTTTCCCATGGGAGCAGTGCAGGTCCTGGTGCGGACCGAAGATCCAGGGACAGGATTGGTCCAGCAGATGTCGGTGGTGCAGGACTTTGTGACACAGTGACCCCGTGGGTCCCTGTCACTTAAGCTTCAATGGATCGTTTCGAAGCGACGCATTGGTCGCTAAATATTCACCAGTCAAACCAAGATGTGGAAACCATCGATGAAGCAGCCCACCGGTTGCTTCCCCAAAGGTCTAGCCCTCGAGGGGCGGCATAACTCTTAGAGGGGCCAAAAGGCCCCAGGTCGGGAAGCAAGACAAAATTTCATCCTTCCCAACCACTGTCTGTCACCTTGGGCGCCGTCACCACCTGCAGCCCACCTCTCGCCCCTCCAGCGCCAAGCTGAAACACCATTCCATCGAGGCCAAATAACCTCGCGTGCGATCGACCTACCATGGAAGAACTAGACGCCGACCTTCCACCCCAATCTGCCGCCATTTCCGCCCCCATCCATGAAGGCATGCGGAAGGTTATCTGTCGGCTCTGCTTGTTCGAATGGCAAGATGTATCGGTGGGGTAAAATCCCCGCAGGTGATTCCGTCAGGGCCGTGACGGCATTGTCACTTTTACGGGCGGACACTCGCCGGAATATCCGCTAGAAAACGAACAAAATGAAAATAATGGTGAATACGGGCATTTTGAGAAGAATTTTTTGATTGGGAAACTAGTAACCTGCTCACCCTTGAATTTGACTGACCAGGAGGCGTTCTCGAGGGCAGTACTTTCTAGGGGGCAGGGGTTATGAGTGATCGATATTCCGGTCGGAAGGGGTTCACGCTGGTAGAGCTCCTGGTAGTCATCGCCATTATTGGAGTCTTGGTGGGATTGCTGCTTCCTGCTGTTCAGTCTGCGCGAGAAGCGGCACGGCGAGCCAGTTGTCAGAACAACCTGAAGAACGTCGCTTTGGCTTCGTTGAATTTCGCTACCACCAATCAGACTTTTCCGAAGAATTCAGTACGTCCCAATGGCTTGCTGAACTTTGGAACGCAGGGTGTTTCATGGATGGTGGGAATTCTCCCACATATCGAACAGAATGCCTTGTTTGACCAACTGGAGTTTCGTCAGGACCCTGTTTTCAGCTTTTTCGGTCGACAGGTCTACTTGTTTGGAAATCAGACCGCTCAGAACTTGGCGGTGGCACAGACGCGAGTCAACTTGTTTCAATGCCCGAGCGATGGAACTAGCCTGGAAGCGCTGACCAATCGGGGCGAAGCGAAATGGTTTCCGGCGATCATCCCGATGGCCGGAACCAGCTACAAAGGGGTGATGGGATCGGTATGGAACTGGTACGATCCCTCGAATCTGACTCTGGAGTCAACCTTTACCGGGAAGCGGGGCTTGGTTGATCCTGTGGTCAATCCAGTCTTTTCCGGCAGCGAAGTCAGCGGCGGGGGCAGACAGATTTCGCTTTGGTCTTTTTGCTCCAACAACGGCATTTATCATCCAGGATTCATGAGGACCGGGACAGCGATTGGACCGGAGCGACTGGACTGCCAGACTCGCCTGTCGGACATCAAGGACGGCCAGTCGAATGTGTTCCTGGTGGGTGAGGCGGTGGCGGCCTATTCGCGTCGCACCGCTTGGTTCCATTCGGTGATGTCGACCGCGACGACTGCATTGCCGCTGAACGACCGCGCTAAATGCGCTTCGACTGGCAACCGCCGCAAGGACCTGGAAACCTGTGACGCCATGTGGGGAGACAATTCCGGCTTTCACAGCAACCATATCGGCGGCGGCCAGTTTGCCTTGGCCGATGGATCGGTGCGTTGGGTTTCCGATCAGATCGACCTATTAACCTACCAGCGACTGGGTTCGATGGCCGATGGTCAATCGGCTTCGATCGATCGAGACTGATCCGCATCGGTCGAGACGAATTCAGTTCCGCCCCGAAGTCGATTCCGCACAAAAGGTCGCTCAGCCCTTCCATAGGCTGGGCGACCTTTTTTTCATAGCCAGCCAGCGCGGGCTGGGAGAATCGATCTTGGAATCTGAATCTTGGGGCAACCCTTCGCTCGCTCCAGCTTCCATGAACAGTTTTCCAACCGCTCACGACGCAGAAAGAATGCCGCTCGGTACAATCCTTTCGTTTTCCTGCTCGCGCGCCCTACATGCAGCCGGAAGCATCGCAAGAAGGGTGCAGGCAAGCGGAAGAGAAGGGGGTATCGCTTACCGCTGGACCTTCAGGAGCCCAGCACGGCCGACTCGATTGGAAGGCGACCCTGCACCTGCAAATGCTGGTAGTGCTTGGAGTACCAAGGACGCAGATTGCAAGGTAGTTTGTCCACACTCAAGCGACATAATAAAGGAGGATCATTTCGCAGCGCGCCTGACCGTCGCCGAAGCGCCAAAAACAACTGTCCCGGAAAAAAGGGAGGCGGAACCGCAAAATCGCAGGGAACCTTTGGGGCTTTTGCCCGGCTACTGGTTGCTTTTCGAAGCGCCGATCCCATAAAATCTCGTGGGAAATTGATTCCTGCCATCTTATCTTTTGGGGAGCCCTGATATGCCTGTTCGATTTCGCTCTCGGCCAGCCTTCACGCTGGTGGAGCTGCTGGTGGTGATCGCCATCATTGGAGTGTTGGTCGGTCTTCTGCTGCCAGCCGTTCAGGCGGCTCGCGAAGCGGCTAGGCGAGCTTCTTGCCAGAACAACATGAAGAACGTCGCACTGGCTGCGATCAATTTTTCCACCACCGCTCAGAAGTTTCCCAAGAATTCGGTCCGCCCCGACTCCAGTGGGAACCAGACACCTATCGCCACTTCCTGGATGACCGGTATTCTGCCGCATCTGGAGCAGAACGTGCTGTACGATCAGGCCAATTTCGTACAAGACTCCACGGCGCCAATCTACGGCCAGATGATGCCACTGGTCGGAAGCGTCCCGAACTTGGCGGTCGTTGCCACTCGTATCCCTGTCTACCAGTGCCCCAGCGATGGGACCTCCTACGAATCTCAGACCAAGCGAGGCGAAGCCTCTTGGTTCCCCGCCGACATTGCGATGGGTGGTACCAGTTACAAAGGGGTGATGGGATCACTGTGGCTGTGGTACGACATGGCCAGCCCGCCTCTGGATGGGACCTTCACCGCCAAGAAAAACTCGTTTGACCAATCAGTCAACCCAGCGATCAGTGGTTCGACGGTTAGCGCCAACGGCAAACAGATTTCCGTCTGGGCCTTCAGCGCCAACAATGGAATCTTCTATCCTGGTTTGATGGTCAGCACTCCAGCACTGACACCTGACCGCACCGATTGTTCGACACGACTTGCGGACATCAAGGATGGCCAGTCGAACGTCTTTATGGTGGGAGAGTCGATTTCCGACTATAGCAATCGGACTGCTTGGGGTCATCCGTACTTTGCCACTGGCACTACGCTAACGCCGCTGAATGACAAAGCCAAGTGCCAGTCGACCGGCAATCGGACTCGCGATCTGCAGGCCTGTGCGGCACTCT
>JBIINB010000064.1:0-25940 GCA_044337705.1 Pirellulaceae bacterium
ACTCGCGAAGCGCTGAATCGTGCCGTTGAATCGCTGGCTGATCTAGGGTGTCCTGCCGGCGATCAGCCAAGTCAGGTTCTCTTGGTGGGCCTGGGGGCCAGCAGTGTCGACTGGCAGGTTCGAGTTTGGACGGAAACCAGTCATATCCCACAGGTGCGTGACCGGTTGATCATGCAGATTAAAAAGCATCTGGACGGGGCAGGCATCGCGATTCCCTTCCCCCAGTTGGACGTGCATCTGTCCCGTGCTACGGTTGGGGCTTCTCCAGTGGTTTCCGGAAATCTATCGACCGGAACAACTCAAGTGCCAGTTTTGCCCAGCGAGGAGGAGGTGCTCTGCAAACCGAGATTGAGGCGAGGCAGAGCGGCTTGAGCGACCGTCCAGTGACTTCGCCGGTCCGGAGGCAAATGGACGCATCATGGCGCCGGCTTATCGATGCGAGGCATCGTCCGGGAGTTCGCGAACCCAGATGTTCCTGAATCGAATCCGATTTCCATGATCCTGCAGCATGATCGGGGCTGCTGGGGTTCCAGGTCGATAGACAGGCGGTCGGGCACCAGTGGGACCTGCCAGCTGGCGATGGTTCTGAACCAGCACTCCATTGAGCACGACAGTTAGGTAGGCAGGTCGCAAGAGTTCATCTCCTTCGAACTGTGGTGCTTCGAAAAAGATATCGTACACCTGCCACTGTCCCTGCGGCTTGACTGCATTGACCAGCGGCGGGTATTGGCCGTAGATGGCCCCTGCCTGCCCGTCGGCGTAGGTGCGGTTGGAGAATGAATCGAGGATCTGCACCTCGTATTGCTCCATGAATTTGATTCCGCTGTTGCCACGACCCTGGCTGTTTCCCTTCGTGCCCTCCGGGATCATCCATTCAAGATGTAGTTGGCAGGAACCAAAGCTATCGATTGTGTAAAGGCTGCCTGTGTGTGGTTCGACTACCAGTTGGTCTTCTTCCACCAGCCACATCGGGACGTACCAAAGATCTTCTTCTCCGTGATGGCACCATGCATCCAGTCCTTGGCCGTCAAAAAGGATAGTGGCATCCGAGGGAGGGGCATCAGGTGTTTCGCCCGGTTGGACTACATTGGGGCGTGGGCGATAGCGATCATGGATTCGCCAGGGCTGTCCCGGAAGGGGCGGGCTGTCGGTGGCTCCCAGGTGATGGATCGGAATTTTCTCCTTCGCGGATCGGCGTGCCGGAACGCTGCGCACGGGAGGGCTAGGCGGCTCACCATTTTCCGGGGCGGCCAGGACCACCTGTTGAGCCTGCAAAGGCCCTGCCGTGTTGGTGATCCAGGAGGCTCCTGCGATCACGAAAGCAGCGAGCAAACCATTGGATTTTTCAGTCGGATACCGCATCTTCTTCAGCTCCCCATTCCCTAATGCTTTCCACCGGAATGATTCTGGCAGGAAACCATATCATGATGCTTCGTCGAGTTGGGAATTTCCAATAAAAACCAAAGCCCGGAGTTATCGAGCGCCTTTCGTCGACCGATGGGAGTTCCAGGGAGTGGGGCTGTGCCGGATGGAGGGGCGCGGGTGGTCGTATGAATCGATAGGAATCTGCTATTCTACTGGCGAGGGTTCGGAGAGCTTACTCAGATTGCAGGCGATCCAAAGGAGCACCGTTGCATGGAGCTGCTGCCATTCCGTGGTGGATATGAGGGTGGGATCTTTTCGGGAGATCTGCCCGGAGGCCGAGCGACGGCGCGGCTCGATTTGCGGACCGATGGGGTGCGCATTGCGATCGACGGGAACGCGGCTCAAGAGCGGTTGCTTCGCTGGGAAGATGTTTCGGTCGATGTGGGAGGCGCATCGGGTCGGATGGTTTTCCTTCGCAGTCGACTTAGCGACGAGGTTGTCTTCTCTGAAGCTCCAGGGTTTTTGAATGATCTTCAGCGGTTGGGACATCCAAAGCTGGTGGAATCCTTCCAGGCGTTATCTGATCTCCGTTCGCGAAGGCGGCGATCGACGATCGTGGCATGGGTTTCCCTGTTCGTGGGATGCGCCTTCATTCTGCCAGCTCTCTACTATGGCCTGATGGGGGCAGCCAAGTTGGCGGTCAAGTCACTTCCCGTCAGCGTCGATCGATCGATTGGTCAGATGGCCTCGCAGTCGATTCCCGTTGGTCAGGGGCTGCCTAAGGACCATCCCGCTCAGAAGTTTGTGGTGCAGGTGGTCGAGCGACTCAAGCCGTATGCGGCGTTGCAGGACCTCGACTTCCAGGTTCGCGTGGTGGATGATCCACAGCCCAATGCGTTTGCACTTCCGGGTGGGCAGATGGTGGTTTACACAGGCCTGCTTCAAGTGGCAAGATCGGCCGATCAAGTCGCTGGCGTACTGGCACATGAGATGGCACATGCCACATTGCGTCATGGTCTGATGCGTATTGGCCAGTCGATGGGGGTGATTGCCGCCGTCCAGTTGCTGATGGGAGATGCCGCGGGTCTGGTCGCCCTGGGTGCCCAACTGGCTCAGCAATCGGTGCTGACCAGCTACAGCCGAGTGGCCGAGCGGGAGGCGGATCTAGAGGGTGCCAGGATGCTGCATGAGGCCGGGATCGACCCCGAGGCGATGGCAGAATTTTTTCTGTTGATCCATCAGGAGCGAGGCGACATGCCCAAGATCCCGACCTGGATCAGCACCCACCCCGGGGACGAAGACAGGGCGGAGTCGATTCGACGATTCAAGGCGAATCTTCCGCCGAAAACCTACAAGCCACTGGATGTCGACTACGAATCGATTCGCAAGAAGGTTGCGGGGGATTCCGAGTCGGCATTGGATGAGAATCCGCTGGAACCAAAGGAGCCAGGAGAAGAGAACTGATGGATGTACAGATTCGCAATCGTCCTTCCTTCGCGCATTTGATGGTGCGGATGAATCCAGGAGATCGCATGGTGGCTGAGGCGGGAGCGATGGCGTCGATGGATCCATCCGTGTCGATGCATGCCCGCTGGAATGGCGGTTTTTTCGGCGCGATCGCTCGACGTGTTGCGGGAGGTGAATCGTTGTTTGTCAACGATTTCGTCGCGACGGCGCCCGGGCACATCGTTCTGACCCAGCCGGTTCCTGGCGACATCGCCTGTGTCGACCTCCAGGGGCAGTCCTTGTTCATGCAACCGGGTGCGTTTCTGGCCTGTGAACCGACAGTTCGCCTCTCGGTCTCCTGGGCTGGCCTGTCCAGCTGGATCGGTGCCGAAGGGCT
This sequence comes from Pirellulaceae bacterium, assembly GCA_044337705.1. Taxonomy (GTDB): domain Bacteria; phylum Planctomycetota; class Planctomycetia; order Pirellulales; family Pirellulaceae; genus JBEISR01. The sequence continues at coordinate 3,209 of JBIINB010000064.1, forward strand.
GTTTCGTTTAAGAGTGCACGGAGTCGGTCGCGTCTGGTTCGGTGCCCACGGAGCGATTTTCAGCCGCGAAGTCGATGGTCAGTATGTGGTCGATAGCGGGCACCTAGTCGCCTACGACCCCACACTTTCGCTTCATGTCGGTGCCTCCGGCGGCATCTTTTCCACTCTCCTGGGAGGCGAAGGGTTGGTAAGCCGTATGCGTGGTCGTGGACGCATCTACCTTCAATCGCGATCTCTCAGCGGGCTGGCGGCCTGGACCAACAGTCATCTGTACGCATGAAGCTCGTTTCGGAACGCCCTGCATTTGGATCGGTTACCGCACCATGAAGCATGAAGTCCTCTGTCGTCCTGCGGCCAGCATCGTCAGGTTTTGGATGGAAGCCGGTGAGCAGATCACCTGCGAAGCGGGATCGATGATAGCGATGAGCCAGGATTTGACGGTAGAGACAACGACTCGCACCCGCAGTGGTGGAGGAATCTTGAGCGGCCTTCGCCGGATGCTTGCGGGAGAGAGTTTTTTCCTCAATCACTTCACCGCACAGCGGTCGGGCCAAAGCCTGTTGCTGGGGCCATCGTTGCTGGGCGACGTCCTGCATCATCCGCTAGTGGTTGGAGGGCTGATCGTCCAGGCGGGCAGTTGGCTAGCTTCGACTCGCGATGTGCAACTGGATACCTCATGGCAAGGGTTCGCCAAAGGACTGCTCAGTGGGGAATCGCTTTTCTGGATCAAGTGCACGGGACAGGGAGATCTCTATCTGAGCAGCTATGGGGCGATCTATTCAGTCGATGTCGATGGTGAGTACGTCGTCGATACCGGGCACATCGTCGCCTTTGATGAAACGCTGCAGTTTGAATTAAGCAAAGCGAGCAGCACTTGGCTGCAAAGCTTTCTTGGGGGAGAAGGGATTGTGTGCCGGTTTCGTGGAAAAGGGACGGTGTACTGCCAGAGCCACCGGTTCTCCTCCCTGGGGTATATGTTGGGCCCCATGCTGCGACCTCGTCGTGGTTGATGGGGTCCGCGATGTGGATGACAGGAAAGTCTCGGATTGGTTGGTAAGCGGAAGTAGCTTGCTGGAGCGATAAAACGATGGACGGGATCTCGTTCGATATAAAAAACCGACCGGACTTTGCGATGCTTGAGGTGATGCTGCAACCTGGGCAGAAGATTTTGGTTGAGCCGTCGGCGATGGCCTGCATGTCGCCCAGCATCCAGATGAAATCGGGTGTTGCCGGCGGTGCATTGCGGTCGATCGGTAGGATGCTGGCTGGGGAAAGCTTCATCGTCAACACCTTCACGGCACAGGATCAGCCGGGCGAACTGGTGCTGGTCTCCGGACATCTTGGCGATATCCTCCACCATCGTCTGGATGGGATTGGGCTGCGACTTCAGCGAGGCGCTTTCCTGGCCAACGGACCGGGCGTCGAAGTCTCTTCCAGCTGGCAGGGGGCAAAAGGCTTTTTCAGTGGGGAGGGGCTGGTTTTGCTCAAGGCGCAAGGTCAAGGGGATCTCTTCTTCAACTCCTATGGGGCGATCGTCGAAATCGACGTGACCAATGACTATTACGTCGATACCGGCTATGTGGTGGCGTTTGAGGAGACGCTGCAGTATCGCATCAGCACACTGCCCGGCCTTCGTGGAGGTGGTTTCAAGAGACTCTTCTTCAGCGGGGAAGGCTTTGTCTGCCAGTTCACCGGGCATGGCAAACTCTGGATCCAGACGCGCAGCGCCACTCCATACCTCTCGCAGATCCATCCCTACCGGCCTGTCCAGAAAAACAACAACTGAATGCATTGGGACAGCCGCATTTTGCATCTTGCCTTGTGTTGACGATAGCTGCCGGGATGGAGAATAGGAATCGATGAGCAATCCGTTGGACCATAGGAATGCAGAGCACCCAGTGGTACTGACTATCGCAGGTTCCGACCCCAGCGGAGGTGCTGGCTTGCAGGCCGATCTGAAAACTTTTCAGCAGCTTGGGGTCTACGGCGCTAGCGCCGTTACCTTGATCACCGTACAGAACACGCGAGGGGTTTCCCGCGTTCAGCTGCTTCCGGAGGATCTGGTCGTCCAGCAAATCGAAGCGGTGCTTTCGGATATTCCCCCTCGGGCGATCAAGACGGGGGCTCTGGGGAGTGCGGAACTGATCCGATCGATCGCAGGGAGGTTGGCCGGAGGCACTGTTCCCTTGATCGTCGATCCCGTCTTGGTCAGCAAGCACGGGGCACCGCTGGCTGATGCGGCTGCCGTGTCGGCTTTGCGCGAATACTTGCTGCCTCTGGCATTTCTGGTTACGCCCAACCGTCATGAACTGGAGCGACTGGCGGAGCTGCCGTTGGATGGTCCGGCTGGGATGAGGCGAGCCATCGAGCGGCTGCACGATGCCGGTGCGAAGAGACTGCTTGTGAAGGCGGGAAGAACCGGCGATCGAATGGTACACTGGCTGGCTGAAGACGGTAAAGAAACGCTGGTGATCGAGATGCCGTTTTTCCCATCTGGCAATCTGCACGGCAGCGGATGCACCCTGGCGGCCGCAATCGCCAGCTTGTTCGCGCTTGGGAATGACGATCTTGCGGAGATCTGCCGTCAAGCGATCGATCGCGTCTGGCATGCGGTCGCCTCGCCGAGGCGCTTTGGGGAGGGCATTTCGCCAGTGGACCATCGGGCGCTCGCAACGGGCGAGCTATCGGGACGTTGATGTCGGCAATCCGGTGGTTCACGGTGGTGTTGTTCCCCCTCCCTGTCGACAGCGCCACCAACGATAGGCAAGCAGTCCGGCGGCGATCCATCCAGCAACTCGGATCCAGCCGGTTTTGAAGATCACCAGCGCCGAAAAGGCGATCAGCGCCATGAAGCATGCCACGCTTAGGAAATACCAACGGGGCATTCGGTGATAGCGATCGGGGCAAAGCAGTCTCAACACCGCATCCAGACCCCATAGGCCGACAAACAGATAGTTGAAATAGAGTCCCGAGCCAAAGCGAAATCCCAAGAGCACCTCGGTCTGCATGGCAGTCGCTTCGATGGCAGCCGATTGGCTTCCACCATGAAAAGACCAAAGCGAACCCAGGCTGTGCGCCAGTGCGAGGATCGCTCCCAGCAGCCAGAGTCCGACAACTAGTCGATCGGTCGTAAGTCGACCGGAGATCTGAAGCCAGAGGGAGACGAAAAGGGCTACGAACGCCAAACGAATGGCCCAAAGCGACAGATGTTGCGAAAGAGATTCCGCGACAGGAATAAGGTCGGTCATCGCAGAAAAATTGGTAGTTGCGACATGCGGCCAGGGTCTCGCCAGACTCCTTATGGTAGCACCCGCAGCCGGCTCGTGCTACGCTCCCAGAAAGCTTCCTGCTCAGGCATCAAGCCTTGGCATCCTTCGATCTGATTCACAACCCAAGAGGGGCATCATGGAGCACCTTCCTTTGGTCGCTGTGCTGGGCACCGGATTGATGGGGACCGCTATTGGACGGAGGTTGATGGAGGCAGGTTACTCGGTGCTGGTATGGAACCGCACCCGTGATCGCGCCGATACGCTGCTTGGTGAAGGGGCAGTGTGGAACGATCGTTTGGTGGAGAAGGCAGATCGCATCCTGCTGGCTCTTTACGATAGCGCTGCCGTGGAGGAGGTGGTCGAGCGGTTTGGCGAACAGTGGCGACCAGGTACCATCGTGATCGATACGACAACTGGAGACCCGGACCGCTTGCCCGGAATTGTGGAAAGGCTGAGCCAATTCCAGGTGCACTATCTGGAAGCTCCGGTCTCTGGGTCTAGCGAACAGACTCGGCGAGGCGAAGCGACGATCCTTATAGGGGGAGACCGGCAGATCGCTGGCCGTTGCGAGGACCTCTGGAGGATCCTGGCGAAGACTGTTTTTTTCCTTGACCATCCGGGTGATGCCGCACGCATGAAGCTGGCCAGCAACCTAGTACTGGGGCTCAATCGCGCCGCGCTGGCGGAGGGCCTGGCGCTGGCAGGCGCGATGGGGATCGATCCAGCGCTGGCCCTGGAGGTTTTTCGAGGCAGCGCTGCTCAATCGCGAGTCATGGAGACCAAAGGCAGGAAGATGGTGGAGTCGGATTATCAGACGCAGGCGAAACTGGAGCAGCATCTGAAGGATCTTCGGATCATCCAGCAGACGGCGAGCCACCGTCATGTTGAGATCCCGCTGACTGAGGTCCATTGCCAGATGCTCCAATCGCTGGTGGATGAGGGGATGGGACAGTGGGACAATAGCGCTGTACGCGAATACTACCGCCGAAGGGAAAAATCACCCGATGCATGACTCAAGCAGTCGCGTGGCGACAACGGACCCGCTGGCGTTACATCGACGATGGGTCGCATTGCTGGTGGTGTTTCTCTCGCTGGTTTGCGATGGAATCGAACTTGGCTTGATGCCTGTCGCATCCCTTTCCGTCACGCAATCGCTGATGGGCTCAGCCTACGATTCGGTTCAAGGAGGAAGCTGGTTCGCATGGTTTACCGCATCGCTTCTGTTGGGAGCGGCGGTGGGTGGAATCGTCCTGGGATGGCTTGGAGACTGGATAGGGCGCACCAAAGCGCTAGCGATCAGCGTTCTTTTCTATTCGCTTTTTGCCGGGCTTGGGGCCTGGGTGCAGACTCAGGAGCAGATGCTGATTCTCCGTTTCATGGTGGGGCTGGGGGTCGGAGGTGTCTGGCCTAATGGGATGACGTTGGTAGCTGAGCTTTGGCCTGGCACTTCCAAGGCGAAGATTGCGGGGTTGATGAGTGCGGGACTGAATGCCGGAATTCTGCTTTTGTCCCAGGCGGTGCGCATCTGGCCTGTGACTCCATCGTCCTGGCGTTGGCTGTTTCTATCGGCGGCCCTGCCGGTTCTGCTTGGAATTCTGGCCTGGCGGGTCGTCCCGGAGTCGACGGCGTGGTTGTCCAACCGGAGGGAGCAGCCGAAAGGCTCGAAGTCGCCAGCTGGAAACTTATGGAGTCCCGCGATGCGCCCGCTGGCGATCGCCGGGATTGTGCTGAGTTCCATTCCGATGGTCGGCGCGTGGGCCGCAAGCAAATGGATGATTCCCTGGGCTGATTCGGTCGCGGGGGCGCAGTTGCCGGGATACAAAGCGCTGGTTCAGGGAGCCTGGGCCATGGGGGCAGTCGCTGGCAGTTTTGCCGGCGCGCAGCTTGCAGTCTGGCTGGGACGCCGAAACAGTTACGCGCTGATCAGCCTATGTGCGGCGGCAACCACCTTTGGGCTTTTTCAGGGATCGGCGCCGCTGAGGCCGGAGTTTCCAGCGATCGTTGCGGGGCAGGGTTTTTTTTCTACTCTGTTTTTCGGCTGGCTGGCGGTCTATCTACCAGAACTGTACCCGGTGGAGGTTCGCGCATCGGGCAGTGGAACGGCATACAATTTTGGGCGTTTTGCGACGGCAATGGGAGTGCTGGCTGCCGGATCGCTCTTCTCTTGGCTGGGCGGCGATTACCCTCGAGTCGGCTCACTGAGCGCTTCCCTCTATGCCCTGGGCCTGATCGCCTGTTTTCTGATCCCTCCTGTTTCCAAGAAAGATACAGTCGGATGACGCCCTACCTGGAAGTCCCTCATCCAAGGTCTTCAGGGTAGGTCCGCATCGCGTAGATGATCGGCCAGCTTCTGTAGAAAACAGGCTGCTTGGGCACCATCGATCGCTGCGTGATCGAATGTCAGGCTCAGGCCCATCCGATACTGGCTGACAATACGGTCCTGGTCATCCAAGGCTGGTTCCCGTCGAATCGCTCCGATACCGACAATCGCAATTTGGGGTGTGTGAATGATGGGGGTGAAAGTGTCTACGCCATAGATTCCCAGATTGGAAACGGTCAAACAGCCCCCATCGATTTCCTGGCGAGTCAGACGACCGGAACGAGCCTTTTCGATCAGGTTTTTAGCCTCTTGGGAACGCTGGTGCAGCGATCCACCGAGGCAATCGCGGAGCACAGGTACAACCAATCCATGCGGCGTATCGACGGCGATTCCGATATCGATCGAACTGCCCAGCGGAACCAATGCCGTTCGGTCGTCATTCCATCGCTGCGCGACGATTGGGACGTCGGCGATAGCTTGGGCGGTGAAGTAGACGACCAAGTCATTCCAAGTCAGATGCGTCGATGTTCCTTCTGCTTTCCAAAGCGCCCGCAACGCGGCAAGCTTCGTCACCTCGGCGCGGCTGTGCAGCGTGACAGATATCGATCTGGTGAGGCTATCGTGAAGGTTTCGGATGATCGCCAGACGGCGAGCCGAGAGGGGTTGGGGGGCCTGAAGCTGGTTCGTCCAGACCGCTTCGACGTCGCACTGGCGGATACGGCCCGAGCGGCCGGAACCCACCAGCAGCGCCAGATCGATATTTCGTTCCCTTGCAAGTCGTCTGGCGCGTGGGGTTGCCACGATTCTCCCAGACTTGGGAAACGACAGATCTGTAGCAGGCTTGGCCGCGCGGCGGACGTCCTCGGCCAGGATCCGTCCCCCTTGTCCCGATCCCGATAGCTGCTCGGTTGCCACACCCAGTTCGCGAGCCAACCGTCGCACCGACGGGGCGGCGGGAGGTGGAAGTGCTGCAGGGGTGGTGCTGGCCTGATTCTCTTGCGAAGGGGTGGGACCAGAAGTGGCGGGAGGCGCCTCACCGGGCGCCAGCAACCACCCCAGGATCGCACCGACCGGCAAGCTCTGGCCGGCTGATGGGGCCGGATCCGCCAGATGCAGAATTCCCGCATCGGTCGATTCAATTTGCTGCAGTGCTTTCTCTCCTTCCATCTCGAAGAGTGGTTCACCGACGGCAACCGTTTCGCCAGGTCGCTTCAACCATGCGATGAATGTGCCCTGCTCCATCGACCAGCCCAGCCGAGGCAGTTGGATTGGATGCGCCATGATCATTCCTCCATCAAAGTTCGGATCGACTGCAGGATCGTCGCCACCGATGGGATCATTTCTCGCTCCAGCGATGGACTGTAAGGGGTTGGGCAGAAGGCTCCCCCCAGTCGGCGAATCGGTGCATCCAGGAGGTCAAACCCTTCATCGGCGATGCGGGCTGCGATTTCCGCCGAGACACCGCAATGGAGGGCGGCTTCATCGATCACCAACAGTCTTCCCGTTTTTGCTACCGACTGAAGGATGGTCTCGTGGTCCAGTGGAAGCACTGTGCGTGGATCGATCAGCTCGACATCGATTCCCTCCTGCTGCAGTACCTTGGAGGCATCCAGGGCCATGTGGACCATTCTGGCCAGCGCGACCACAGTTACCGAGTTGCCTGGGCGGATGATCCTCGCCTTGCCAAAGGGGATCTCGTAAGCCGCCTCGGGTACCTCTTCCTTGGTTTGGAGGATTTCCCGATGTTCCAGGAAAAGGACAGGATCATCGCAGCGCAGTGCGTGCAGGAAAAGTCCTTTAGCATCGCTGGCATGCGACGGGACGACAACTCGCAGTCCTGGCACTTGGGCCAGCATGCCGTAGTAGCTTCCCGAGTGGTGGGTGGCGGCCGAGTGGCCGATGCCGATGCAGCCACGAAGCAGCACGGGCATTCTTAGTCGTCCGCTGGACATATACTGCATCTTGGCGATCTGATTGATGATTTCACCGAAAGCATCCAGGACGAAGTCGGCGAACATGAAGTCGACCACCGGCCTGGATCCGGTCATTGCGGCGCCGCATGCGAGCCCGACGAAGCCTCTCTCGCAGATTGGCGTGTCGCGCAACCGCATCGCGCCGTGCTTGGCATACAGACCTTTGGTGGTGACGAAATTTCCACCGCGCTGGCCGATTCCCTCCCCTAGTACAAAGATCGTCGGGTCTTCATCCATCGCCAGCGACAGCGCCTCCAGCGTTGCCTGGGAGAAGGACTTCATCCGCCCGGTTGCAGAAGACTTTAGGCTGTCCGGCAAACGAGTCGGCTGTCGATAGACGAACTGGGTTGCGGTACCCCCCAAGGGAGCCGGCGCCTGTTCGGCCTCGACCTGCGCTCTCTCGACCCTGGCACGCTCTTCCTGTTCGATCGTGTCCAAGGCATGTTGCGCCGGTAGTCCGTGGTCGGCGATCAGGCGCTGCTTCAAAAGCTCGATCGGGCACTTTGTCTTCCAACGTTCGACTTCTTCGCGTGTTCGGTAGGTGAAATCGCCCATCCCTTCGGCGTGAGCGCGGGTTCGGTAGGTCAGGCACTCCAGCAGCGTTGGTCCCATGCCGTCTCGAGCCCTCTGGATCGCTTCGCCGGCAAGCTGGTCCACCAGATCGACGTCATTGCCATCGACGGTCATGCTGGGCATGAAGTACCCCTTGGCCCGATCGGCAACACTTGGGTTGGAAGATGCCTCACGAAATGGCACTTCGGTGGCATACTGATTGTTCTCGCAGACGAAGAGGACGGGAAGTTTCCAGATGGCGGCCATGTTGAGGCCCTCATGGAAGCTACCGTTGTTGCTGGCGCCATCGCCGAAGAAGGCGACAGCGACGGAATGGTTGTCGAGGATCTGAGAGCTGTAGCCTCCACCACAGGCTTGAAGGATGCAGGGGCCTACGATGCCGCTGGTACCCATCAAACCGATCTCCGGTGAAAACAGGTGCATGCTTCCACCTCGACCGCGGGAGCAGCCGGTTTGGCGCCCGAAGAGTTCTGCAAAAAGTTCGGTCGGCTCCAGTCCTTTGGCCAGTGCGTGCCCGTGCCCGCGGTGGGTGCTGAAAATGGGATCCCCGCGTCGCAGGTGATTGCAGACTCCCACGGCGATCGCCTCCTGCCCGACATAGGTATGGCAGGCCCCGTGGACTAGGCCTTTCTGATGTGCGCGGGCCAGCTGTTCTTCTGACAGGCGGATGCGCAGCATCGAACGGTAGAGATCCAGTCGCTGCGTCAGGGAGGAAGCCATCGTGGAGCCTTTCCGCGATTCAAGTCGGTGAGTACTTCTGGGATTGGGCGTGCGGGATTCCGTGTGGCTGGTCAGGTAGTCGTTCGGTGGTGGCCGGGAGTTCCTCCAGCGTTCATCGCCATGTTGCCTCCATCCATCGGGATGCAGGCGCCGGTGATCCAGGAGGATGCGTCGGAGGCGAGCAGAACCGCAAGACCCATGATATCCGAGGGCATGCCTAGTCGTCCGGCCGGAATGCCATTGAGGAAACGTGTCCGCAAGCCTGGGTCCAGTTCCATGCGGGCTTCCAGGCCAGGATTGATGACCTGGGCTGGGAGTACGGCATTCACCCGAACCCCCCGACTACTCCATTCGGTGCTCAGCTCCCTTGTCATCTGAAGCACCGCCCCCATGGCAATGCTGTAGGCGATATGGCCCCGGCCCAGGGCGGTGGAACTGGCGAGCGATCCGATGTTCATGATCGATCCGCGTCGCTGGGAGAGCATCCTTCGGCCAGCATACTGGCACATGACGAATCGTCCGATGACGAGATTGTCGAGGACCTCTTGGAGTTGTTGGATCTTCAGGTCTTCGGGCGGCGCCAGAATACCGTCGCCGGCGATATTCGCAAGGAAATCGATCTTTCCCAGCGTGTCATCAAGGAACTGAAATAGCTTCTCGATTTCTTCCGGTTTCGATACGTCGCAGCGAGCGCACTGCAGGGGGACACCGAATCGACGGAGCGACTCGGCGGTATTCTGTGCGCCTTCCAGGTTGCGGTCCACCAGCAGAAGACTGGCTCCATGAGCCGCCAGGGCCTCACAGGTGGCGCGGCCAAGCCCCTGCGCCGCGCCGGTCACCAGGGCGCATCGTCCGGAAAGATCGAACAGGTTCTGTACGTGATGAGGCATTCAAGAGATCCAGGAGGGGAGGATTTTGAGGAAGAAAACGAGCCCAGCTAGGGCAAGATAAAACATGCCGCAGCAGGCCACCGCGATGCTGGCCAGCTTTCCTGGGCGAAGCTCCTTGGGAAGCAGCCGATGGTTGATCCAAAGCAGCTGGAAGGCGGTGATGCCGATCGCCAGATTGTTGAAATTGGCGATGAATTCAGTCATCACTTTGGGCACGTGATTGAAATAGTAAGCGAATAGAAACGACCATGCGAGATAGCCTGCCAGGAGTGCGTAGTAGATCTTGCCGACCTGGGCTGGTCGCATGTTGTCCCGCACTTTTCGGTTGGCGGTCCACAGCGCATCGGTCCAGCGACGGCTGAAATCATCGAGAATCGAAAGTTGACTGGGGAGCATCACCATCAGACCGGTCAGCAGCGCTGCGATCCAGAGGAGCTGGGCGACGATAGGAGCGACCGGGGCATGGCGCATGCCATCGGCGGTGATGACCGCCTGAGCTACCGACGCCTGCTGGGCAGTGATCGTGCTGTAGGGAGCGAACTGCAGCGACAGGAGTGCGGGCAGAGCCATGCCGACAAAGCAGCCAGGGGCCCACACCAGCATTTGATCGGTCCATACGTATTTCCACCACCCTTTCCAGCGCCGAAGCTGCTCGCTGTCGATCGGAAATACCTCTCCGACATGACTCAGCGAGATCTCTCTTCCTCCGATCGCACTGGGGATTGCACCGACGCGGGCCCCCATCCCCCAGCCCTTGTCGCGAACGAAACTGGAGTAGGTGGAATTGGCCAGACCGCCACCACCGGCATAGCCGGCAAACGCACCAATCACGATCAGGCTGGCGGTCGAAACATCGGGCCAATTCCCTTCTCGCAGATAGTGTCCAAACGCATTGACGATGCGTTCCCCTCCCTCGCGATCGGCGACCACGGGAACATTGCCGATCTGTAGAAAACCGATCAACACCTGCCACCAATGCTGTCGATCGACCAGCAGCACGCCGATGATCAGGCAGAACCCTAGGACCACGATAATCTTTGCCGTCATGATGGCCTGAAGCATCGAGTAGACTTTCCCTCCCAGCACCACCGGTAGGGCGACCAGGAACATGCAGGCATAGGCCAGAGGCACCACCAGCCAGCGATCCTCCAAGTCGGGTGGGCGCTGCAGGATCAACGCCGCGATCATCGCCGCGCCGTGAGTGGAAAGCCCTGGGATGAGGGCCGAAGCATTGAGCAGCAGCATCAGGGCGACCCAAAATCGCGGTCCTGGTCGACATCGCATAAAGCCGGTCAGCACCGGCTCCCCACAGAAGAGCGCGTAGCGTCCGCATTCCATGTTGTAGAAGACTTGAAGCACGATCGCGATCGTGGCGACCCACATCAATCCGCCACCATATTTAGCCGTGATGGCTGGGCCCAGCAGCCATTCACCGCCGCCTATCTGAATTCCCATCATCACGATCCCCGGTCCAAGAAAGTCCCTCCAGTTGCGCCAGCTCAATGCCTTGGGCTCGGGCAATTCCCCCATGGTCCATGGAGGAATTCCTGCGGGATCGATTCGTCCATCATGGGATTCGGCTTGCATCGCGCGACTCGTTGGAGGTGATCCGACCGAAGGGAAGGAATGAGCGGATTAGGGTCGCTGCTTTCAATAGAGAGCGATGGCGCGTCCAGGGCCCCCGTGGCAACCGATAATCTTCAGCGGCGCAAATAGAAAAAAGGAATCCTTCGGGAGCGAATCGGTATTGCACAGAAATTCGATCCCAACCATGTCCCGGGAACCAAGCAGCCAGTAGGTAGCGACGGCGCTCTGTGGATCGACACCACCCAGATCCGGGGCATCGGTCGCCACACACCGAATCCCACGCTGGTGCAGCAGATCAATCGTCTCAGGCGCAACCGCTGGCCAGCCTTCTTCCTTACCCAGCAATCCATCGGACCAGAGTCCCTGGCCGAATCTCCCCTGGGAATCGCGTGGCATTGCCAGATAACGATCGATGTAACCGGTCTGGAAGAGAACGATCTGCCCGGCTTTCAGTCTACCATGGGTCGCTTCATGACTTTCGATCCAGCTGGGACCGATCGAGGGTGAAGCTGGCCACTTCGTCCGCTCCGTCGACCCCCGGATCGCTCGGACATCAATCACTTGAAGAGGGCCGCATGTCCAACTGATCGGCACCTGCTCGCACGTTCGATTGGAGGTTCCTCGAGCTCCCCATCGTTGTTCATACGCCTGCCGCCACGCCAGTTGCAGGGCCGTTTCCTCCACCTTCTGCTGAGGCAGAGGAAGCGCGTACGCGGGCGGCACCAGGTGGGTCCCTGCCATCGAGTCCATCCAATGGGCATGGTGCCAAAGGTCTAGCTGGGGGGAATAAAGAAAATCGACTTTCAGATAACTTTGTCGATGGCTTCCTGTCGCGACGCCAGGTGAGGTCATGGGAAACTTCGGAGTCAGCACCGGCGATAAGTCTCTGGCTCGTTTCTCTCTGCATGACTTGATCAATCGTTGCGGCAGATCCCCTCCTGTGATCGAGAAGGCGCGGCCTTCACCGTAGGGGCCACCTTCGTGTCTGGGACCAAGAAAACAATAGAACGCCCCGGTTGTCGGAATCCGCCCTAGGCCGGTAGCCCCTTCAGTCCAGATCATTCCATGCCGGAGGCCGGCGTAGTGAGTCGCTTCAGCCAGATCGGGCACCGGTCCCATGCTGGGGCTGTCGGTTCCTGCCGCCAGGATTCCGCGTTGTCCAAGCCATTCCATCGCCTCGGGATTCGGATCCGGATATCCTTCGACTTTGCGGTCGATGACGTCGTTGATGAAGCGGGATCCTTCAGGGAATGGCCGATAGTACAAGTCGGTGTAGTCACTGCGAAACAGAACTACATCCCCTCGACGAAAAGCCCGATGTTCCTTTTCAAACGCCTCCAGGATCGAAAGCCCGACCAGAGGGCTGACTCCCGGTGTAGCCTTTGCGAGTTTGCCTCGGACATCGACCACACACGCCTCGCCGCCGAACTGCCACGGCTCAATTCGGTCCGTATAGGCCAACCCAAGTGGACCGGACTTCGGCTGGTTCAGCTCCGGCCTAAGCACCGAATGCGGTGGGGTATCCAATTGAGTGCCTGTGTTTCCATCGATGATCAGCATGTCGATGTGGTAGAGGCTGGTCCGACCGATCCCCTGCTGGGGAACCTTTTGAAATTTGGGGAATGGATAAGTCGGCCAGTTGCAGGGAAATTCCTCGGAGATCCAGAGCGAATGGTCGATGAAGGTCGATTGACCGTCCAGGGATCGATCTTCCAATGGAGAGGGCTGGTCGGGAGGTTCGGCGGCCATCGCGCTACCAGCCCATCCAAGAAGTGTTACCAACAGCCTGGGCAGGAAGGCTAAAAGATTTGGTTTCATCGATCAATTCCTCGTTGCCACTGTTTCGGGAAGGGATACTAGGTGCAGGAGCCCCTGGAGCGTCGACTCACCGGGGACCTGAACGACAGGAAGCTGGAAGCGGGAAGCGATGCGGTGGTTGAGCCCTGGAAGCCGTTCGGCCAGTCCGCCTGAGAGCAGGATTTCCTCCGCACTTCGGTGCGATTTAAGGACGGTCGCCGCGCGATGGTAGTGGGAGACCATGGAATCGCAGCAGGCGGCCATAAGGGAACCGACTGAAAGATTCTCCAGCGTGATGTGGGTCAGCGCCCCGGTTTCCGCGAAGGGGGATCGGTGCAATGCCAATTCGGCCTGAAGACCTTGGGCGTCATGATGCTGTAGGGCTTCGGCGATCGACTGCCAGGGGGAACGGAGCGTGATTCCTTCGGCAACCGCCAACTCCTGAAGAAGATCAACCCAACCATTCAGGGCGCGGCCGGCCGGAAGATGAGTGATCGTCTGCAACCAGTCGCCGAAGAAAAATGGGCGAGACTGATAGGGGCCAGGGATGAAGCGATCCGAGCGGCGGGAGACCTGGGCGCCGGTGGAGCAGTTGATCGAGAGTTGGTGCTGCTGCAGACCTGCCCCCAGGAGAGCGCATGGCTGATCGCCGAATCCTCCATGGAGGCGGAGTCGCCGTCCGCGATGCGCAATCTCCCCAAGGGGGCTGGTTTGATCGATGATGGTGGGCAGATTGCAATCGGCAATCCCAATCTGCTGCATCGCTTCCCGATGCCACTGGTGGGTGCTGGGATCGATGATACCGATCGCCATCGTCTGATGCATCGCGCCGGGCTGTTTCAGAAGATGGCTGACGAAGAAATCGGGGAGAGTCAGAGGGATCGCATCGGAGGGGAATTCTCCGTGGTGGTGCAACCAAGCCAGCAGCGTGGTCGTCGAGCCCGACTGCAGCTCTCGCCCCAACTGATTCCAGATCTCCTCCGACCATTTTTTTCGCAACTGCTCCAGCCAGCTATCTGGAGATGGAACGGCCGGTTTCAAAGATCGGCTATCGCGCCAAGATAGGTAGTTGGATCTGGGGCGGCCCAGCTGGTCTGCGAGAATCAGCCCTCCCATCTGTCCGCAGACCAACAGATGGCAGGGGGCACTTGCCAGGGACCAAAGTCCTTCCAACACTTGATCGATGGAGTTGAGGATTTGATGAGGATCCACTTCGAAGATCTGTCGATCCTCGTGACGAATCGGTGCTGGAAATCGTACCGAACGCTCCTGAAGGACGCCTCGTCCGGAAGGTTCCAGCAATGCTGCCTTGATGGAGGTGGAACCGATATCCAGTCCGATCGCGCGCATCTATCGCTTTCCCTGCGGCTCTTCGATCACCGGGTTGGAGAGCGCTCCGATCCGCTCGATGTCGACCACAACCAGGTCACCCGGTTGTAGATACACCGGGGGTTTCCTGGCAGCTCCGACGCCATGCGGCGTTCCTGTGAGAATGACGGTTCCTGGTGCCAGTCGAGTGCTGCCGCTAAGGAAAGCTATAAGCGACGGGACGTCGAAGATCATGTCCTCGGTGGTCCAGTCCTGCATGACCTGCCCGTTGAGGGTGGTTCGGATGCGCAGCGCGTTGGGGTTGGGGATCTCCTCTTTAGTCACCAAGCATGGTCCCAGAGGGCAGAAGGTGGCAAAGGTTTTTCCGCGGCACCACTGCGATCCGCCCCACTGCATCTGCCAATCGCGGGCGCTGACATCGTTGGCACAGGTGTATCCCAGGACGTAGTCCAGAGCTTCTTCGCGGGGGACGTTGTAGCATTCCTTGCCCAGCACAACGGCCAGTTCGCATTCGTAATCGACCTTCGTGCTCCCCAGGTGCCTGGGAAGTGCGATGGGATCGTTTGGGTTTTGAACCGCGCCACTATTCTTCATGAAGACGACTGGATATTCCGGGATCGGTTGATTCCCTTCGGCGGCATGTTTCCTGTAATTCAGTCCGATGCAGAAGATGTCTCGTGGCTCCACGGGAGCCAGCAGTTTATCGATGGCGGCCGGTGCGCCGGTGTCGACGCAGGTGCCAAATGGGTCGCCTGCCAGAAGGGTCGCATGTCCATCGGCATGCAGTTGCCCCCATTCGATGGAGCCACTGGCGTTGAGAAATCGAACGATTTTCATTGTTTTACCTCGTAGATAGGCTTGTTGGTTTCAGATAGAGAAAGGGGCAGGAAGAGCGACATTCACCAGATCAGCGGCCTCGACAAGCTTCGCGAGGACATCTTCCGGGAGAGGGATGCCCTCGGCTTCAGCCTGACGCATTTTCATCCATTCGCGTTGGCCCGGAACCTGCAGCGGAGTGGCTCCTGGACCGACAGGCGTGTTTGTGATTTCCTCGACTAGCCGTTTCAGACGCTGGTCGAACTGTCGGCGATCGGTGATGGCCGACACGTCCAGAAGGAAGATCGAAGCATTGTGGGAGGATGGCTGTTCGGGTCGATCAAAAAGCCAGCTTCCGATCTGCCAGGTAAAATTTCCGCCCGGGAGGACCCCAGCTAGGATTTCGCACCAAAGTCCCAGCCCGAATCCTTTGTGTCCGGCCATGGGGGCAAGCGAAGCCGATTGGGGATAGAGGCTGGCATCGCTGGTTGGCTTTCCATCCGGACCGATCAGCCAATGCTCCGGAATCGTCTCGCCCCGTTGCCTGGCTGCATAGACCTTTCCGCCAGCAACCGCAGCGGTTGCAATATCCAAAAGGACGGGATCGTCGTCGATTCTTGGGATCGCGTAGGCGAGTGGATTGCTTCCCAAAACTGCGCGGCAAGCGCCAGGTGCCGCAACGCTGGGGATGTCATTGCCGAGAATCATCGCGATGAACCCCTCCCTGGCAGCCTGTGCCGCGAAGTAGCCGGGGGCTCCCAAATGCCCGGTGCGGATCAGATGGACCTGTGCCATGCCCGCGACCCTGACTTTCTTTTGGGCGACTTCCAGGGCATGACGACAACCCACTTGCCCCAGCCCATGATCCCCATCGATCACCGCCCAGGCGACTCCTTCCCGAAGAATGCTAGGAGAGGCTGCCGGCCGGTAGCCTCCAGCCTTCAACTTTTTGAGGTATCCAACCAAGAGTTTGGTCCCGTGAGTCGAAATCCCCATCGCGTCGGTACGAACCAGCGCCTCAGCGACCCCTTCGGCCTCCGCCAGCGGGACTCCTACCCGATGAAGACTCTGCACCACCCATTCAAGAAAGGGTGCGATCGGAATGAAGCGATGAGTTGATGGTGTTGGATTCATGGTCGGCGAGGGGAGAGGATAGGCCGAATGATGGGTGGGATCCCAGGATTTTCGTCAAGCGATCGGGATGCGAAAGCGGGTGACTCCATTGACGCAGTCGGTCAGCAATCCTCCTTGGATGGCTGTCAGCGCGTGCTGTGCAGCGCGGGTGCGAAGCCGTTCAACAGCGGTAGGACTGGCCGATGCAATATGCGACGCAAGCAGGACCTGTGGCATCGACCGCAGGGGGCTGTCGCTGGGAATCGGCTCGGGATCGCAAACGTCCAAAGCCGCTCCACCCAATTGTCCCCCCTTCAGTGCCTCGATGAGGCCCTCTGTCTCGATCAAGTCGCCCCTTGCCAGATTGATGACCAGGGCTCCCGGCTTCATCGTGGCGATGGAGGAGCGATTGAGCAAGCGTCGGGTTTGGTCGGTGGAGGGGCAGTGGAGGGTGACGGCATCGGAGGATTTCAAAAGATGGGGAAGGTCTGCCCATGTTCCATTGACCGGTGGTTCCTGTCCACAGGCAAGAGGATCGTGGATCAGGAGGCTGCAGCCGAAGGGAGCAAGACGATGGGCGACCGCGCGTCCAATTCGTCCGTACCCGACAATCCCCACCGTCAGTTCGCGCAGGGATCTCATCGAAACCAGTGGAACAGCCAGTCCCCACTGACCATGCTGGATATGCAGATGATTGGGGACGACTTGTCGGGTCAACGACAGGAGGAATGCCAGAGTGTGGTCGGCCACCTCATCGATGCAGTAGTCGGGAACGTTGCAGACTGGAATGGCGTGTCGAGCGGCGGCGGCTAGATCAACGTTATCGACGCCAATCCCATATCTCACGAGAACTCGCGCCTTTGGCATCGCCGCCATCATCGCTTCGCTGATTTTTGCAAACTGGACGATGACAGCGTCCGCCTCCCTCAACATTCTTGACTGGGTTTCCGAGTCTGCCCCCTGCAACGATTCCAGCCGAATCCCGTGAGGCTCTAAAATCGCTCGTTCCATCTGGAAGTCGGGGAACGTTGCATCGGTGATCACGACCTGAAACATCTTGCCCGACTCCGAAAGAGGCTGGGAGCGAAAGAGGAAAAGATAGGTTCGACTCCAAATCTAGCGTTTCGCGGCTGCTGCTCGCAATCGGTCAGCTGCGGGCCGAGCGAAGGAATAAAAAAACTCTCCAGTTGTCGACTGGAGAGTTTCGTGCTTTTTGCATCACTGCGCTGGGGCTATCGCACCAGAGCAACCGAAAGCCGATCAGGTGCCTGGATTGACAGCTGGAGCAGCTGGTACTGCTGGAACAGCCGGAGTGGCCGAGGGATCAACTACGGGAGCCGGAGCAGGAGCCGGTGCAGCAGCAGGAGCCGGAGCGGCTGCAGGAGCAACGGTTGGCTGGGGAGGAGCGTCGGAGCTGCTGACGATGGTACCGCCATCGACAACGGTCGAGCCGCAACCAACGCATCCGCTGCTGACAGCGGCGCCTTCAACATAACCACCGTTGTTCCATTCGTCGGTTACGGTTGCAGTGCCACCGCATCCGCCGCAGTCGGAGCTAACCGAACCGCATCCGCCGCAGTCGGAGCTAACCGAACCGCAACCGCCGCAGTCGGAAGTGGCATTGCCGCATCCGCCGCAGTCAGCGGCAGGGGTGCCACAGCCGCAATCGGCGGCCGGTGCTGCGCAAGCTGGGGCTGGTGCTGCGCCGCTGCAGGAAGAAGCTTTCTTCGAGGCACGGAGGCGGGCAAAGAGGCCCGGACCACGACCCGATCCGCTGCAGGTGGCAGCAGGTGCTGGTGCCGGAGCGCAATCAGCGGCAGCAGCTGCGCCGCTGCAAGAGGCCTTCCGGGCATGAAGTCGGGCCAGAAGGCCTGGACCGCGACCGCCACCGCTGCAGGAATCAGCCGGGGCTGGGGCCGGGGCGGGAGCACAATCGGCAACCGCAGCGGCACCGCTGCAAGATGCCTTACGAGCGTGCAGGCGGGCCAGAAGGCCGCCGCTGTTACCACCACTGCAGCTGTCGACTGCAGCGCCGCTGCAGGAAGCACCACGACGACCACCCAAAATGCCGCCGCAACCTGCTTGAAGGTCTTGGGCAACCAAGCTGATGCTCGCACCAGCAACCAGGGCTCCCAATCCCAAGCGACCCATCCAGGAACGCACCATTCCTCAATCCTCCCAAGAAACTGACCAACGTTCGATCCCATGTACGCCTTCGGACCAAGCCCTGTGCCGATCCGATTGGCCCCCGTCGTTTCGACCGGTGGCCTGTTGCTCTCCTTAGCGGCTCCCCAACCTAAACCTTCCGGTCATCGCTCGACTTTTCCGTTTGGAGCGAATCTGTCGATTGGGAAGAATGGGTTAGGCTAGCATGCTGGATCGTCATGTCAACCGGGGGGATGCAGGTGAAGCGTGCGGCCGAAGGAGGCTATCGCGGGGTGGTCGTTGCCCTTGTCGCTGCCGGTGGATCCCTTTAAGATACCGGATCCAACCTATTTTTTGGGGAATGGGCGTTCTGGCTTTGGTACCGTGCCGCCGTTGTCGGCTGGTTCCAACGGATGCGGTATTGCCTTTCAGTCGTGCACCCGCGGGGGCGATCCTAGCGAAAGCCCAGAGGGTGTAGGCTGGGTGACCAACAGACCGGCGCGTACGGAAGGAATTTTCCACCCGCCTAAGTTGGCTCACAATTCAAAACCGAGCGGTCGCAAAGAGGTGATCGATTGTTGAACACATTGGCCGACTGGATCGAGGTTTTGGCTCAGGCAAGCACAAGTGCCCCGGCATCCCCTGCAGCCAAGCCCTCAGCGCCTCCCGGTGTGTTGGATACATTTCTCAATAATCCTTTGGTCCTGCCGATGTTGGCGTTGGCCACACTTTATCTCATGGTGTTGCGGCCGCAGCAGAAGGCGGATCAGAAAGCCAAGCTGGAGCTCCAGCAACTGCGATCCAACTTGAAGAAAGACGACCGCATCGTGACGCTTGGCGGCATCTATGGCTCCGTAGTCTCCACCAATGCGGATGCCGGCACGGTGACGATTCGCATCGATGAATCGACCAATGCAAAAATGACTATCAGCCGCGACGCCATAGCCAAGGTGATCGTCGACGGCGTTACTTCTGCGAAGTCTTGAAATTCATTTTGTTCCATTATCCTTCCGGACTGATCGTCATGCTTTCACCTAACTGGATCTCGGGCATGCTCGCCCAAGTCGCCGCCGCAACCCCAGCCACCGCTGCCGGCTCTGGGGATGCTGTCGGGTCGCTCTTGATGGCGCTGCTGTTTGCGCTGCTGGTATTCGTGCTCCCCTTCATCCTGGGGAACTGGATTTCCAAAGCGATCCGAATGCCCAGCCATGCGACATCGATCGGGATCATCCTGGCGGCGGTGATCGGAGCCGGTTTGATCCTTTGGCGAGGGGAGCTACGCAAAGGGCCGGACATCAGCGGAGGAACCATTCTGGTCTATGAGATCGACCGTTCGGTTCAAGACGGCAGTGACGCTTCAGCACGAGCTTCCGCCACCCAGCTTGTGCCCGCTTTGACCGATCGACTCAACCCGACCGGCACCAAGGAAATCGTTATTCGGCCTTATGGCGAAGATCAAATCGAAATCATTGTGCCGCAGGTCGATCAGCTGGAGGTGGCGGAGATCAAGCGAGTCGTCCAGCAGGCAGGGATTCTGAAGTTTCGCATCGTCGCCAATCCGAACGATCATCCGGCGGTCATTCAGGCTGCAAGGTCCCAGGCAAACGATACGGACCTCAAGAAGCGACTTTCTGGCGAGGTGAGGAACGCGGAGGGGCAGCTGGTTGGGCTGTGGCACACCATCGGACGCGATCCGAATCCGACTTCGGGTGTTTTCCCGCTTCGTTACACACCGATGGGGCTATCTCGCGACCTGATTCGCGATGCCCGCACTGGGGCGATCATTGAGCTGCCTCCAGGTCTTGATGGCGAATACGCAGTCGAAAAGTTTCTAAAAGATCGCAACATCCCCGAGATCGATCTCCTGATGTCGCTCAATGGACGCGACGGCAAGCCGTTTGAGGAGGTGACGGGGGACGATTTGGCGACAGTCTCTCGCTCGGTTGGCCAGGATGGTTCGCCTGAAGTGGAGTTCGGGATGCGGGTTGCGGGAGCCAAGCGACTGCTTTCGCTGACCGCTCGTAACACCCCCAACAACGGCATCTACCGCCATATGGCGATCATTTTGGATGGTCGCGTGCTGTCGGCGCCTCGGCTGAACTCGCCAATTCGAGAGAAGGGAGTGATTCAGGGGAATTTTACTTCGCAGGAAGTGGAGTTTCTGGTCAGCATTCTGCAGTCCGGTTCGCTCCCTGCGTCGCTCGGTAAGGAGCCGATCAGCGAAAATCAGATCGGCGCGGTTCTGGGTGCCAGTACGATTCGAAGGGGGCTCTGGGCATCGCTGATTTCATTGGTCGCGGTCCTGGCCTTCGTGCTACTTTATTATCGATTCGCAGGGGTGATCGCCTGTATCTCTCTCCTTTTGACTTTGTTGCTGACTGGTGCCTCGATGGTGCTGATCCAGCAACCGGTGACCCTGGCCGGGCTGGCTGGCCTGGTGCTGACGGTGGCGATGTCGTTCGATGCCAGCGTTCTGGTGTTTGAACGGATGCGAGAAGAAATCGCCCGACGCGCGACAGGGCGCATGGCCATACGAAATGGTTTCGACCGCGCGATGTCTGCTATCGTCGACTCGAACCTGACCACCATCATCAGCGGTCTGGTCCTTTATGCGGTCGGTACCGACCAGGTGCGTGGCTTTGCGGTGGTGCTGGTCATCGGGATTGTCATCAGCATGTTCACTGCGGTCTTTTGTTCGCGGGTCTTTTTCGAGGTGGCCGAAAGGCTGGGGATTGCCAACTTCAGCATGTCCGATGCAGTTCAGAGCTTGAAGAAGGCTATTGTCGGCGATGGTGAGATCGACTTCATGAAGTGGACGAAAGTAGCCCTTGCGTTTTCATTGGGGGTGATTGGCCTTGGTCTTCTTGCCACCGCGATGCGAGGCCGTGGAATTCTCGATATTGACTTCAATGGCGGCACCTCGGTGGTCTTCACGCTGGATCGGCCTGCTGATGTGGACGCGGTGCGTGATTTGACCAGCCAGATTCTCAAGAACGATGCAGAAGGCAATCCGATTCAGTCCACGCTGACGACCGTTGCGATGGCAGGACAGGAGCCGGGAACCGTCTACCGACTCGATTCCTCCCTTCAGGATATGAAGGACCTGACCAAGCGGCTGACGGAGGGCTTTGCCGGCAGTAGCATCGGGTCGCTGGTAACCTACCGCGTGGAATCGGGCAGCAATTCGCCTGCCCCCAAGGCATCGGGTGCGATCCGTCAGCGCGGGTTGATTCAGCTGGTGTCGTATCAGGAGCAGCCAGCGACAGCGGAGCCCTCATCGGCACCCCCCGCAGATCCAGTTGGGAACGCTACGGTCACCCAGCCCCCGGCAGTCACCGGCGATGCCACATTGCAAGCGGCTCCTGCGAGTCCTGCGGTTCCAACAACCGCTCGATCTGACTGGCGTCTGAAGTTCATGCCGAGCAAGGGAGAGGAGTCGGCGAAGATTTATGCCAAGAGTCTTCTGGAATCTTTGGTGCAAGCCTCCAACGCCATCGGGCAGGGACTGACCGAAGCCCAGGTAGAGGTGGAGCCGGCGGAGCTGACGGCTGGATGGAATCGGGATTCGATGCAGGGTTTTGCCGATTGGAAGGTGTCGCTTCCCTACGATCAGACGCAAGGTCAGCTGGTGATCGATCAGCTTCAGAAGCAGATGCAAGGTCAGCCCGTGTGGCTTTCGGTCAACAAGATTGGCGAACGGGTGGCTGGACAGATGCAGACCAAGGCATTGGCGGCGTTAGTGATCGCGAACCTTTTCATTGCGGCCTACATTTGGTTCCGCTTCCAGAAGCTGGGCTATGGATTGGCAGCGGTTTTGGCGCTGGTGCATGACGTTCTGTTTACCCTGGCCATTCTGGCTTTCAGCCACTGGGTGTATCGACCCTTGAGCTTCCTTGGGATTGAGGACTTCAAGATCGGTTTGACGGTGGTGGCGGCGTTCTTGACGATCATCGGTTATTCGCTGAACGACACGATCGTGGTGTTCGACCGGATTCGCGAGATCAAGGGGAAGAGCCCTCGGTTGACCACTGCGATGATCAATAAGGCGCTCAACGAGACGCTCAGCCGAACCCTGCTGACTTCGTCGACTACGATCATCGTGATCATGATCCTTTATTGGTTTGGTGGTGATGGAATCCATGCGTT
Source organism: Pirellulaceae bacterium (assembly GCA_044337705.1). Taxonomy (GTDB): domain Bacteria; phylum Planctomycetota; class Planctomycetia; order Pirellulales; family Pirellulaceae; genus JBEISR01. The sequence goes on from JBIINB010000064.1 coordinate 25,887, forward strand.
CATGTTCTGCCTTCTGGTCGGAATTCTGGTGGGTACTTACAGCTCGGTCTTCGT
>JBIINB010000170.1:0-8542 GCA_044337705.1 Pirellulaceae bacterium
TCGCCGAATGGGTGCTCGATCAATACGCCGAAGATGGATACCCCGAACTGGATGAGACGACACGCAAAGACCCGTTGGCCATCCCGATGACGCTCTATCCCCGCGTGGTGCGAGGCGGTGGCTGGGATAAGGAACCCGAACAATGCCGCAGCGCCGCTAGGGAAGGCTCCACCGAAGACTGGATCGCACAAGATCCCCAGGTCCCCGTCAGCATCTGGTACCTGACCGATGCCCTCCATGTTGGCTTTCGTATTGTGCGTCCCTTTCAGACTCCTACCCCTGAAGAAGATCAAGCCAAATGGGACAAGTCCGAACCGGTTCAAAAGGAACGGACCACACCCAAGGTGGAGTAGGCTACCAGTCCCTTCCCATTGTCGATGACGTTTCGCATTCTCTCTGATTCTTCCTGTCTGATACCAAGAAAGGCACACCATGACCTCTCCTGCTGCCCCGCGTGGGATGCGCCGACGTAGTTTCCTTCAGACCTCCGGAACGGCGGCGACCGCCGGATCTTTGGTCGCCACCTCCCTGCTCTCCCGGTCGGTGCACGCTGCCGAAGACAATACGATCCAGGTCGCCCTGGTCGGCTGCGGAGGACGCGGCACCGGCGCTGCCTCCAACGCCCTGTCCGTCAACAACGGACCGATCCGCCTAGTCGCTATGGCCGACGTGTTTCCCGACAAACTCAGCAGCAGCTACCAACAGATCTCCAACGGTTTCAAGGACAAGGTCGATGTCCCCGAAGATCGTCGCTACATCGGGTTTGATGCCTACAAAAAGGCGATGGACCAACTCAAACCAGGCGACATCGTCATCCTGGCGACTCCCCCAGCCTTCCGCTGGGTCCATTTTTCCTACGCCATCGAAAAAGGGCTCAACGTCTTCATGGAAAAGCCGGTGACCATCGACGGCCCCGGAAGCCGGAGGATGCTGGAACTGGCCAAAAAATCGGTCGACAAGAATCTCAAGGTGGGGGTCGGCCTGATGTGCCGACACTGCGATGCCCGAAAGGAACTTTTCGATCGCATCGCGGGGGGTGAAATCGGCGACATTATCCTGATGCGAGCCTACCGGATGGCAGGCCCCACCGGCTCGGCCGCCACCGGACCTAAACCGGAAGGGGTCAGCGAACTGATGTACCAGATCTCACGCTTCCACGCCTTCCTATGGCTATCCGGAGGCGGATTCAGCGACTTCCTGATCCACAATATCGATGAATGCTGCTGGATGAAGGAAGCCCAGCTTTCCAACCCCTGGCCAGTCGAAGCCAAGGGATCGGGCGGGCGACACTTCCGGGGTGACAACATCGACCAGAACTTCGATACCTATTCGGTGGAATACACCTTCGAAGATGGTTCCAAGATGGATCTCCAAGGCCGAATTATGCCCGGCTGCCATCAGGAGTTCGCCAGCTATGCTCACGGCACCAAGGGATTGGCGGTCATCAGTAGCGCAGGACATACCCCTGCCAAATGCCGCATCTACAAAGGCCAGCGCATGACCCCCAAGGATCTCGCATGGCAGTATCCACCCCAGGAGGCCAACCCTTACCAACTGGAATGGGATCACCTGATCGCCGCCATCCGAGACGACAAACCCTATAACGAAGTCGAACGCGGTGTGAAGGCCAGTGTCGTGACCTCGATGGGACGGATGGCCTGCCATACAGGACAGGTCATCACCTTCGATGACATGCTGCAGTGCGAACACGATTTCTCACCAGGAATCGAACAACTGACCCTCAATGGACCAAGCCCCCTAAAGGCCGATGAGAATGGCAAATACCCTGTGCCTCAGCCAGGTCTGATCACCGATACCGAGTACTGAGTCGCCAGCAATCGGACCAGGAAACCCACAAAAGCGTGCGTCCCCACCGGACGCACGCTTTTTTTGTCGCTCCTCTTCTTCCTCCTGCTCGTGCGAAGCGATAATCGAATTTGCATCAAGCAATCCAGTAAGAGTCCTACAGGCTAGGTCGATCAAAACGATCGCAATCTCCCGTAGCCAATATCGCCAGATGGTAGATGAGCGGCGTCAGCGTCATCACATGCAATCCACCGCGTGGCCGCGGTGGATACCTGACGTTGATGAGACTCGTATAAAAATCGTACGGACCCAACTTCGCCAGATGATGGATGAGCGGCGTCAGCGTCATCACATGCAATCCACCGCGTGGCCGCGGTGGATACCTGACGTTGATGAGACTCGCATAAAAAATCGTACGGAGCCAACTTCGTCAGATGGTGGATGAGCGGCGCCATCGTCATCACATGCAATCCACCGCGTGGCCGCGGTGGCTACCTGACGTTGATCAGACTCGCATAAAAAATCGTACGGAGCCAATATAGCCAGATGGTAGATGAGCGGCGTCAGCGTCATCACATGCAATCCACCGCGTGGCCGCGGTGGCTACCTGACGTTGATCAGACTCGCATAAAAAATCGTACGGAGCCAACTTCGCCAGATGGTGGATGAGACGCACGAGAAGCATTTTCAGCCTGCCCGCAACAGCTTCCGCCTTGCGTTGCGAAGCCCCTCGATCCATGAGGGCGGCAGGCTCATCAGACAAACCATCATCTGATTTTTCAGGCTCCACCCCTCTTGCTGCATCAAGGCGCCAAAATGCTTCTTCGCCTCCGCATAACGCCCTACCGCAAAGGTGTCCCAGGCGAACCCCCGCAGCAGATCCGATAGCTTCCTTTCGGCCAACATGCGATCTTCTGGCCCAATAGGTAAACCAGCCGTCTTCTCCAGATGCAGTCGAAGTGCCTCGATCCAGGACCGTTGCATGAAGCTGCTGTCGGCGGTCATCGCACCATCGTGCTTCAGATAGACCGCCATCGGAAGATGACTTCTTGCAAAACGGCAATGATGCAGCAATCTCAGCCAGACCTCCCAGTCCTCCCCTGTCTTCAATCGCTCGTCGAACATCCCCTCCGAGAAGACCAGTTCGCGGCGGATCATCACCGCTCCGGTAAAGATCAGATTGATCCTCAACAACGCTCGATAAAGCGACGGACTGTCCAGAACTTCCAGACCAGGCTCAACTTGTCGGCTCTCCACATGGGGTGTGCTCGAGCGGCGAGTGTACTCAAACCAATCCTGGAATCCGTCCTCGGGATTACCAACGCTCGCATTGGCATAGACCATCCCGATTTCGGGATACCGATCGAGCTGGTCGGCAATGGTTCGCACTGCCCCTGGAATCCAGGTGTCGTCCGAATCGAGATAGGAAATATACTTCCCCGAGCTGTTGCGGATCCCGGTGTTGCGAGCCGCAGGGAGTCCTCGATTCTCCTGATAGATATAGCGAATTCCCGGCTGAAGGCTTTCTACCACCTCACGGGTGTTATCCTTCGATCCATCGTCGACGACGATGATTTCCACATCCGGCTCGCCGCACTTTCGAATCGACTCGATGCAGGCTGGAAGAAACGTAGCCCGATTGTACGCCGGAACGATCACACTGACCCGCATGGACGACTCGCTTCGGATCGTGAATGGCAGGAAAAATCAAGGATTTAAGTATAGTAGTGCCAAAGCCGATGTAAAGCTTCAGCACCAGCAAGGTCGGTCAGATCAGCGATTCGGAAAAGACTGCCCGCAACTGCGCCAGTCCACGCTGAGCGTCCGCTTCTTCGACCACGACGTTCACTCGCAGTTCGCTGGTATTGATCATCTGCACATTGATCCCCGCCTCCGCAAGGGCTCGAAACATCCCGATGGCGACACTGGTATGGCTTCGCAATCCGATGCCACTGACCGACAGCTTGGCGATCTGCTTGCTGGTGGTGATCTTGCGAAACCTCATCGGAAGATTCTCGACAATCTGTCGACATCGCTCCAACTGCCCTTCGGGTACGGTGAAGCTGATGCTGGTATCCCCCTGATAGCCATCGCAGGTCTGGACGATCATATCGACAAAGATTCCCGAATCCGCGACCGCTTGAAAGACCGCATCGGCAAGGCCGGGCTGATCTGGAACCCCCACCAGCGTAACTCGCGCCTGATCTCCCGACAGTTCGATATCCTCCAGCGTCAATTGCTCCATATCCAGCGCCCGCAGCCGCTCGACCACCTCCCCCACATCGGCATCGGCCCCGGAAGCGGTTGCGTGGCCAGTCCAGACGCGAGCCTGCGGGGGCTTCTCGTGGAGCTCAAATGCCTGATGCACCGCTCTTAAAGCTGCCAGTGCCTCACCGCGCTGCACCAGAACGCTGATCTTGATCTCGCTGGTGGTGATCATCTGGATATTGACATTCGCCGCCGCCAATGCATGAAACATCTTCTGTGCGACGCCGGTTTGCCGTGCCATACCCAGGCCGACGACGGAGATCTTGGCGACGGCGTCATCGTAGGTGACGTCGATATCACCGAGCACCGCTCGTGCCTGCTCGATCGCCTGCAGAGCTGTCTTGAGCTCCTCGCGAGGCACGGTGAAGGAGAGGTCAGCATACCCCTCTTCCCCCAGGTTCTGGACGATCATGTCGACGTTCAGCTTATGCGCTGCCAGTCGCTGGAACAGCTCATAACTGCTCCCTGGCCGATCGGGTACGCGCCGCACGGTCACTCGCGCTTCGTTGCGGCTGATCGCCGCCCCGCAAACCCCCACCGCATCGCTTTCCGGCTGGTCGACGATCATCGTTCCTTCGACATCCGAAAAACTGCTCCTGACACGGATCGGGACACCGAATTTCTTGGCGAACTCGATCGATCGGTTGTGCATCACCCCAGCCCCGAGACTGGCCAGTTCCAGCATCTCGTCATAGCTGATCTGACTCATCTGCCGCGCTTCAGGAAGCTGCCGCGGGTCGGTCGTGTAGACTCCATCGACGTCTGTGAAGATCTCGCATGCATCCGCATGAAGCACAGCGGCCAGCGCCACTGCCGTCGTGTCGCTGCCTCCCCGCCCCAGCGTTGTGATGTTGTAGTTCTCGTCGATCCCCTGAAACCCGGCGGCAATGACGATGTTCCCTTCATCCAACAGCTGCCGGATCCGTTCGGTGGAAATCTTCCGGATCCTCGCCTTGGTATAGGAACTGTCGGTATGGATGCCGATCTGAGCCCCCGTCAGAGACACCGCCTTGGCGCCCAGCGCATGGACCGCCATCGCCATCAAGGCCACGCTGACCTGTTCGCCGGTGCTCAGCAGCATGTCCATCTCCCGCGCCGGCGGGTTGTCGCTTACCTGGTGAGCCAGATCGATCAAATGGTCGGTGTTGTGCCCCATGGCACTGACCACCACAACCACCCGATTGCCATCCCGCTGCGCGCGAATCGCCTTGCGTGCCGCTGCCTGGATCTTCTCGGAATCCGCAACGCTGGTACCACCAAATTTCTGAACAATCAGTCCCATCGTTTTCCTCATCCCTTGTATGCCAGACCCAAGACAGCCGGGATCCACGCGCGCTTCCATCCCAAGGTCATCACACCGATCCAGCCAGACTTCCATCCCACTGCGGATTCATCAAACATCCCATCATCCGCCATCCCTCCTTCCATCGAAGCGACGACTGTTGCGCATGCAGTTCGTGGTAAGCGTCCCATTGGTCGGCTGCAATCCCGGTGCCACAGACTGCGACAGGAACCAGACCATGCGAGTGCTTCTTGGTCGCAACGGGAGTCGGATGGTCGGGGGTAACCACCAGACGGTACGGCCCCCGCTCGCGCAGAGCCCGGTGAAGAGGCCCGACAATCTTGCTGTCGATCGACTCGAGCGCTTCGATCTTCGCATCCACCCGCCCCTCATGGCTCGCTTCATCCGGCGCCTCGATGTGGACACAGACCACGTCGTACCGATCCAGGCACTCGATCGCAGCCCTCCCCTTGGCTCCGTAGTCGGTGTCCAGATACCCGGTCGCTCCTTCCACCTCTCGGCGATCCCAGCCTACCAGCGCCCCCAACCCCCTCAGCAGATCGACGGCGGTGATCATCACCCCGCTGGGCGTCGCCCCGGGTGTCCCATACAACTCCGCAAAGGGTGGCAACTGCGGCGACTGACCCTGCCCCCATAGCCAGACTTCGGTAGCGGTGCGGAGTCCCTGCTGAGCCCTGCGAAGGTTCACTGGATGGTCCGCGAAACAAGAATGACTGACTTCCATGATCCGCGACAGCAGATCGCTCCCAGGACCTCTCGGGTACGCATCCGACACAGGAAGGTCGGTCAGATCATGCGGTGCCAGCGTCCTGGTCTCAGGAGAAAAGGGAACGGGCCATCCGCCAGCGCGCCGAGCGATCAGGAGGTTCCGGTAACTGACCCCAGATACAAACTCCAGCGTCCTGTCCCCCGTCGCCTCCTGAAGGCTCCCCAGAAGCTCCGCCGCTTCCTCGGTGCGGATATGCCCCGCTGTGAAGTCCACCATCACCTGCTCGACGATATGCACCAGATTGCAGCGGACCGCCCAATCGCCCGGGTGCAGGACGATTCCACGCGCCGCAGCTTCGATCGGTGCCCGCCCGGTAAAGTACCGGTTCGGGTCGTACCCCAACAGACTCATGTTGGCAACTTCACTTCCAGCCGGAAGATGGGACGGAACATTGTCCGCAGCCCCCACCACACCCATGGCCGCCACCTCATCCATCGCCGGTAACTCGGCTGCCTGCAGCGGCGTCTTCCCGCCAAGCTCCTCCAACGGCTCATCGGCACATCCGTCTGGAATGATGATCACTGTCTTCATCTCGCCAATTCCTTGTGCAGACTCTCCGCCACACGCATCCGAACGCATGGCCCATCAATCGACTCCAATCGCTCGATCTCCTCGACCGCTCGCCGCGACGCTCCTTCCGAAGCGTCGTAGGTCATGATCACCAGAGAAACCGTCTGTACCGGCTCGTTCGAACTCCCATGCTCTTCCTGAATCACCGAGGAAATCGAAATCCCATGCTTACCCAGCAAGCTGGCGATCTGACCCAGCACCCCAGGACGATCCTTCACCTGGAACCGCAGGTAATAACGCCCCAGAAGATCCTCATGAGCCCGAAGATCGACCGCTGCCGGTCGCTGCGACCACAGCTCCAGGGTCCGAAACGTGATCCCGGTGCGCCCCACGGCAGTGTCGATCATGTCGGCGACCACCGCCGAAGCTGTCGGCATCTGCCCTGCCCCCTGACCATGAAAGAACAGGTCACCTACCGCATCCCCCACCACCGCAAATCCATTGTAAGGCCCGCGCACCTCCGCCAGTGGTCTCCCCTTCTTCAGAAGCGTTGGAGAGACATGCAGCTCCAGTCCGCTGTCGGTCCAGCGCGCCGAGGCAAGAAGCTTGACGCGATAACCCAACTGCGCCGCATACTGAAGATCTCGCGCCTGAAGCTGCTCTATCCCCACCCTAGGAATATCGCGCCAGTGCACCCGTGCTCCAAAGGCCAAATGCGCGAGGATGGCCAGTTTTTGCGCAGCATCGCTGCCGTCGACGTCCATCGTCGGATCCGACTCGGCATACCCCAGACGCTGCGCCTCCTCGAGCGCCTCCTGGTAGGTCATCCCCCCCTCATCCATCTGCGTGACAATGAAGTTGCTGGTCCCGTTGAGGATCCCGCGAATCGCCAGAATCTGATTGGCCGAAAAACATTGGCTGATGTTGGTGATGATCGGTACACCACCCCCCACCGATGCCTCAAAGGCGATCGATCGCCCCAACGCCCGCGCCCGATCAAACAGCTCCCCACCATGCTCGGCCAACAGCGCCTTGTTGGCCGTCACCACGTCCTTACCCGACTCCAACAACCGCAGGATGATCGTCCTGGCCGGTTCCAATCCCCCCACCAGATGCGCAACCACCCGGATCTCCGGATCCCCCAGCACCTCTTCGATGCAATCGGTCAACACCCCCTGAGGCAAGTCGATCTCCCGACGCTTCGTCAAATCCCGCACCACCGCCTTCTGGAGCCAAAGCGTGCGACCCGCATGCCGCGCCGTGCGGTCTCCATGGTCCAGCAGCAACCGAGCCACCCCGGTACCTACCGTTCCCATACCGACAATCGCTACCTTGGTTTTCTCCATCAGAACTGAACTCTCCCCTCGCTCACCAATGCCGCAACGCACTCATCCAAGCCTTCCCAGCGACTCCCGACCCATCTCAACTCCAAAATCCCACCAGCCCCATCGCTCCAGACCCCTTCCGAACAACCGTTTCCGATGGGAAAAATGGTAATCGAGCCGCCCCGGATTGGATACGGGAGGCAGCTGCAAGCGACATGGGGAAGCTTGCCAAGCAGAAAACCTTTGTGAGTCGCAGCCAACGTGCCGAGTGATCTTCACGCCACCATCGCTGCCATCGCAAGCAACCCCCAAGGGGCCGCTCGAGGACTTTTGCGCATCAGCGGGCCACTTCTTCTCGATGCAATCCAGCCCTGGCTGCAACTCCCTTCTCCTCTGCCCCGCACCGCCACCCGAATTGCCTCTCACCTGCAGCTTCCCGGCTCTCTGGGATCCCTCCCGGCCGATTTGTGGCTCTGGCCCAGCTCGCTCAGCTACACAGGCCAACCCACACTGGAAATCCACACCATCGGTTCCCCCCCACTGCTCCAGGCGATCCTCCAG
>JBIINB010000065.1:0-25854 GCA_044337705.1 Pirellulaceae bacterium
CGGCCGCCGCGCACCAATGCGCACAGGTGGCACCCACATTTCCTGCTCCGATGATCGAAATCTTCGCTCTGCGCATTCTTCCGCTCTCCCGCGTCTTGTTCCTGGATATTCAATTCAATTCAGGCCATCGCCAGTCACAATCTGACAAGCTCTTGCCGGCAGCTCCCCATCATACCCAATCCCGCAGGATCGCGAATCGGGGGACTTTCGTCAGAGACACGATCATGAGGGAGTGATAGAACCAGTCGCAGCTGCGGTGCATCTGTCCTGCTAGCTGCGCGGGGATCCTGCTAGCTGCGCTGGCCGGAATCTCGATCAGCCGCCTCCCTCCCCTTGGCACGAAGCCTTCGTCTGGCCACCGCGTCGCGCCGGATCCACCACCATGCCAACCCCGCAATGCCTGCCATACCCCAGAACCAGATGGAACTCCCCTGATCGATCGCACGGCGCACGTGGCTGACCGACAGCGGTGGCACCACGGTCCACTGAGCCACCGCGATTAGAGGTGCCAACTGAGCCCCTGACGCATCATCGGGGCGATCGATCGAGCGGTTGGCGATGCGCTGACTGCGATAGGCCCACATCCGGTAGTGCAGGCCTTCCACCTCCACCTGCCCCCGCAGCGTGATCTGAGCGGTCTGAGTCTCCTCCATCAACTCCCCTTCGGACAGCAGTTCCCCAGGCAACTTTCTGGCTAGCAACGTCACCGGAAACTCCCCTTCAAATCGAATCGGTTCTTCGGCTTGCGACGAAGGACGGTAATCGATCCGAGTCCCTTGAAGATCCCCCATCCCATCGACTTCGTAGTAATGATCTGCCCCCAGCCACTGCCGCTCAGCCGGATCCACCACATCGATCCGTGCCGCTCGCAGCAAGCGAACCGAGATAGCGACAGGCTGCAGCATCGAACCGGAGGGATCTCGCAGCACCTGAGCCAACGAACGGTGAACCTCTGGAACCCCAGTCGCTTTCGCCGCGCCGGTTTCCGGGACCCATGCCGATGTCCCAGCCCCAGTCGGCGGCTCCGCTACCAGCCGCAGGAGCGGCATCAACGCCTCCCCATCGGCTCTCTGAATCGGCTTCCCCTGCAGTCGCTCCAGAGAATCGATTTGCGCCAGATTCCATCCCTGCGACCCCAAAAACCTATAGGTGGCCGGCAGAACGTCGACACCACCAGGGAGTGGTGGGGTCCAGTCGTCCCAGGACCAATCGATGCGACTGGCAATCGCTAGGCCCTGCGTTCGATCTAGCGAAGTCGTCTGCGCATCGATCGTCATCCACAGAGCCGCCACCGAAACCGGCTGGTCGATCCGGTCGGAGGAGAGCCAGAACCTGGGGATCTGGCGGCAGTAGATCCAGCAACCGTTCGCCCCCTTCCCTGCGAATCCTCCCCCCGGCAACTTCTCATCCACCACCTCGGAAGGAAACGAGCTGCCTGATGGCGAATCATCTGCCTCACCCTCCAGGGCAGGCTCCCACCAGAACCTGTAGCATCGATCTCCGCCAAACCACTCGGCATCCTCCCCCGTGATGATCAGCTGCTGCCACCGCTTCGCCGTTCCCACCATCGATCGCAGCGGCACATTCCATCGCTCCGCCAGCCTCGGCTGCTCGGCCCATTCCCGCACCAAGTCCGAGTGACGATCCATTTGATGGATCATCGACAAAAGCGACGAAGGAGCCGACTGGAAAATGGCAACTCCATCGCGGTCGACCGAGGGCCCATCCACCCCAGGTTTGCTGTACCAACCGCTCGCCGTAGACACCTCGCCGCGCAGCTGATCCATCAGCGGCCCCAGCACCCCACCAAGCGTCCGCAAGGCGGCCAATTCCCGCCCCGGTGGCTTCCACTGCGGCCAGGGCAACGATCGATTCGGTGAGCTGGACGATGGAGGGCCCGGCGTCGACTCGGAAGCGATCGACGGTGCTTCCGGGGCGATGCGACGCGCGATCAAAACGGGGACCACATCGACCCCCCGTTTCGATCGATAGGCTAAACGCTTCAGGTAAAAGGCCTCGATCCTGCAGGCGACTCCCTGCATCGCTTCCTGAGTCTCCGGGAAGCTGGGACTCGACTGGCGCGCGGCCAACCAGACCTGTTCGGGGACATAGATCAACCAGGGCTGCGAGGCGCCATCGGCCGGTCGCATCCACCAGGGACGATACCCCATCTCACCCAGCATGGCATCGGAGACCCGCTGTGATGGATCGACCTGAGCCACCTGTCCAAGAAAGCCGATCGCCTGACCGCGATACTCCGAGCCAGAAGAGTCGAGCTGGGTGGTGGAGATCCAGTGGGCCATCCCGGTCGCGTCGTCCCGCAAAGCGATCTGAAGCTGGCGGAGGAAAGCCAATCGCTCCCCTGCTTGCCAGGGCGCCCCATCGCGCAGGGTCTCGATCAGATCGCGATCCAACGCTTCGATTAGCGCCTGGCCCGTAGACCCTTCAATCAAAGACTTCATCGACTCGCTGACAAGGATTTCCTGGTCGCTCTTCGGGGAAGTCATCAAATCGACCAGACGCTTCCAATGCTCCACCAGTTCCTGGCGGGCGACAGCAGCAGGATCCTGAAGGGACGCAGAAGCCCCTTGCTCCAAGGACGACGGCAAGCCTTCCATCACCAGCTCCCAGCCCATCCACTCCGCCTGACTGATCTCTACCCAACGCTTCCATGCCGCTGTGTCACGCTCCCCATGGACGCCGGCGCCGACCGGCGAACTCTCTCTCTCTGCGTTGGGCGATAGACCGGACGTCCCGGAAGCTCGCAGCGATGAGTCGATGGAGCCGACAGGTGGGTTGGTATTTTTCAAATCGCTGACACTAGGCCCCCCCGAATCCGACTGGCGCCAAGCCGTCTGGTAAAGGGCACGGGCCAGCCACTGCCGGTCCTTGAGAGGCAACTGGTGTAGCAGCACCCTCCACATCGCAACCTGATCGCGGTGAACCGCTACACGAAAAAGCGTCTCTGGATCTGGCGTCGAATCGGCGGATGGGGAGTCGGCGGTCGCAGAGGATCTGGCAGAGCCTAACGCGATCCGACCTTGAGAGGGCGCTGCGGCTATAGGATCCAGCGGTGTTCCAAGCGCTCGGAACGCCCGACTCCAGACCAGCGGATTGGATGCCTGCTGCATCAGCATCGTCACCAGGATCAAGGCTAGCAGAAGCGACCCCAGCTGCCTGCCAGGTCGCGATTGCTGCTGAGCGCGCTGGCGAGATTTGGCCATCCCGGACGCCGTATACCAGCGGTCCCGTTGCAATCGCACCATCTCCTGGCTCCCAATCCACCCGGCGAACGTCGCTTCCTAGACCTGGCATCCTGGAGGTTGTGCTGGCCATCGCCTGCTTGCGATGACACGGACTTTCCAATCGCCCACGTCATCATATCCTCGCCGATCGCAATGGCGATTGCCAAGCGATCGTCGACCGAGACCGGTTGGCCAGAGATGGTGGCCAGAGATGGTGGCCAGAGATGGTGGCCAGAGATGGTGGCCAGAGATGGTGGCCAGAGAAATGATTCTTCGGCTAATCAATCCTGCCCGGCTTCCCATCGTGGCGACACCCTTCATGGTGGGAAACGCAAAGCGGGATAAGTTGTGCCGATTTCCATCGGCGCATGGTGTTTTGATGTTAGGCAATCGGTAAAATGCGGTGGCTCCTGCAGCAAGTGCTGGCGCGACTGGACCTTGGCAGGTTTTCCTTTTCCACTTCCATCTTTGCGACTGCACCCCCACACCCTTCGCATCCTTATGGACGCCGATGGTGTTTCTGGGAATCGGCGGGCGAGGGATGTTTCGGAACACGGCGGAGCGAATCGAGATATGGGCAAGCATCTTCATCGATCCATCCCTCGGTCCTGCCGGACCCAGGCCGATCGCGCTAATTTTTTGCAGTCGACGCCGAGTCGATCGCTTCCTGGTGCTTGGAGACAACTCACCAGTCGATTTCCGGCAAGCTTCCTTGGGCTGGCCATGGCCAGCCTCGTGGGAACGTTGGCGACGGCCGAAGAACCTGTCGCGAAATTCCTGGAGCGTCTGAAGGAACAGCAGCTGCACCAACTGGCCGCCGTGTATCTGGAAGACTTGGATCGCACCGGCGCGCTGCCCGAAACGATGAAGGCCGATCTGCCGCTGGAGCGATTGTTGCTGCTGCAGGATTCCCTGGCCACCCTGAGGTCGGCCGAACAACGCAACCAGAGGATGGACCAGCTGAAGAAAGGTTTTGAAGAGTTCCTTCAGGCGTCCCCAAATCATCCACGGCGATCCGAAGCCAGACTGGCTCTCGCCGATCTCTTGCTGGGGCGTGGCCAGCAAGCTTTGGAAGCGGCGAAAGGCCCGAAGGCTACCGAACAGGACCGGCAAGCAAGCAGGCAGGCATTCGAGGCGGCGTTGAAGCTTTTTGACGACACCCTGGCGGAACTCAAACCGATACTCGAATCGATGCAGGGGGCGCGTGTCGCCGCCAGCGATGCTGCCGCCCTGGCGACTCGGGAACGATATCAGGGAGAGTATCGCCAAGCGGAAATCCTGCGAGGTCTCACCAACAAGTTTCTCGCCGACACCTATCCCGATGGCTCGTCCGAATCGAAAGCCTTTCTGGAGAAATCGGAGTCCCTTCTCTCGCAGGTCATCGAAAAGACTCCAGGCGCCAAGGAGGCCGGACGGCGGACGCTCAGCCTCCTCTATCGTGGCCAGGTGCAGGCCAAACTGGGCAAGGTCGATGATGCCTACGACAGTTTTGTCCGCGTGGCGGATATCGAAGAGACAGGCCCATTTCGCGAATGGCGAGTCCAGGCGACTGCGTCTTTGGTGCGACTGCTGGCCAACGCAGAGCAAGGGAAATTCGAGGCGATCATCGGGAGGGCTGAACAGCTGATCAAGACGGCACAGGGAGCCGAACGATGGCAACCCGAGTGGCTCGACCTGCAGCTTGCCCTGGGAGAAGCCAAGGGGGCCTGGGCCGCGCAACTGGACGCCGATCCGGCAACGGCCACTAAGGCCCGGACAGAGAAAGCCGAGGCGCGCAATCTTCTCAACGGCATCCTGCGCCGCGCCGGATCCCACCAGGAAGCAGCTAGGCAGGCTCTCTCCAAGCTGGGGGTCGAAGCGGCTGGCCAGTCCACGGGGGATGCCCTGGTGGTCAAGAAGTTCGCTGAAGGTCTGCCGGCGGCGCGGGAAAAAATCGAACAGGGGGAGAACACCGATCTGTCGCTGGAAATCCTCCGGACCCGACTCTCCGAGGCCTCTGCTGATGAAAAGGGGGCGATCGAGCAGGAGATTCAGGGAGTGCTCGATGCCAGCCGACAGGATTTTGCTTCGGCGGAATCGATCCTGCGACAGACCCTTCGGCTGTTCGGCAGCGAAGATGCCCGCGATGACCTGGTCCGCGCTCGCTACATGCTCTCCTACGCTCTGCTCAAGCAGGATCGCTTCTGGGAGAGCGCTGTCGTCAGCGACTTTCTGACTCGGTCCAGCCAGGGTAGCGAGAGCGGTAAGGCGTCGGGGAAGCTGGCGCTAGTGGCCTACCAAAAGTTGAGTGAAGCGGTCGACCCGCAGCGAGCTGCCTCGGCATCGGCCGCCCTCGAGTCGCTCGCCAACCACATGATCTCCACCTGGCCATCGGCCACCGAGAGCCAGGATGCGGCTCTAATTCTCCTGGATGGCGCATTCAAACAGCAGCGCTGGGAGGATGCCGAGCGGTACCTCAAGATGCTTCCAGCCGACGGCCCCAAGGGCGCCCAGATCCGACGGGAACTGGGAGTGGTGCTCTATAACCTTTACCTCCTGGAGTGCGATGCTCGCCGCAAGGAGGGGAAAGAGGAAGGGGAAGCGGAACTCGCCATTCGCGACCGCGCGCAGCGGATGCTGGAAGAAGGCTATCAGGCGCTGACACCCGACACGCTCGACCAGCGCGCGGTGGAGACGGGCAATTCGCTGGCGGCCATCGCGATGAAGACCCAGAAGCTCGATGAGGCCAGCGCGATCCTCCAGCGCCCCGAAGTCGGACCTCTTGCCGTCCTCGCCTCGCGGCCCGATGTGGTTCAGGAGCCGCGGGTGAAACTGGATGCCTACCGCCTGCAACTGCAAACCCAGGTGCTCGCCGCAGGTAGCGGCAAAGGCCCCCAGCTGGACGTCAAGCAACTAGAAGCGCTGCTGGGACAGATGAGCAAATCGGTAGCAGATACTCCCGAGGGTTCGCGAAAGATGGCCGCCTCCCTCGTGATGCTTGCGCAAGATCTCCGCGACCAGATTCGTCAGAACAAATCACCCCAGGACCGCGCCAAACTGGTCGACAGCGTCCAAGTGCTGCTGGTCCAGCTGGCCGGTATCTCCGAAGATCCTTCCACCCTTGATTGGGCTGGCTCCACCATGCTTTCGCTGGCTCAACAGGAAGAATCCAATCCATTGGCCGCCGCGCAGAAGGAGAAACTGTTTCAGGGAGCCTCCACCACCTATCTGCGTCTGCTGAGCCTCCAGCAGAAGGATCCCAAACTGCTGGAATCGGCCGGAAAGTCGCTCGATGAAATCGAATGGAAATCGGCGATGGCGATGCGAGGTGCCAAGCAGTTTCCCGAGGCGATCGAGCGGCTGAAGGGGCTTCTCAAGCGAAACAACCAGATGCTCAGCGCCCAACTGGAAGCAGCTCGCACCCTGGAGGAATGGGGGACCGCCAGCAAGGATCCACAGCGATTGCGTGAAGCGATGTTGGGAACCGACAAGCTGCCCAACGGGACGATGTCGGTCTGGGGCTGGGGGCTGATGTCCCAGAAACTAGCCCGTTCCTCCGGTCAGAAGCCAGAACTATTGGAATACTTTTTTGAAAGCCGAATGCGGCTGGCCCAATGCCGCATGCAGATCGCTGCGTCGGAAACCGATCCCGCCAAAAAGACCAAGGAATGGGAACGAACGCTGGGGGATCTGAGGAGCACCGCCGTTGGATTCCCTGGGGTAGTGCAGTCCAAGTACTATCCCGCATTCGACCAGATCGCACGAGAAGCTCAGCGCGCCTTGAACAAACCCCAATCAGGGATGAAGGACTTCCTTCAAACCACTCCAGCAACACCCTGATCGATCCATAATCCCACAAGCCCTTTCCATCGGATGCCATCGGATGACCGTGGCAGCCGATTCCGACCAGGAGACCTGACCGATGAGCCTGACACCATCTACCCTTCCCTACCGCGGAATTCCAGGAACATTTTTTTCCCTGCGGCGGTATCTGGTCCTCACCGCCATGTTGCTGACTTCCCCAGCAGGTTCGATCCTCGCCGACGATCGTGTTTATCCCAAACAAGGTTCGTCCGTCAGCGGCTCGATCACCGAAATCGGACGTGACAAGGTGGTGATCGAAGTGCGAGGCACTCCACAGACCTTTGAAACCCCGGCGCTGGCGCGCGTCGTCTTCGATGGCGAACCGTCGACTCTCTCGCGAGTCAAGGAGTTGGCGGCCAACGGCCAGTGGGACCAGGCGCAGGAAGAGATTAAAAAGATCGATCCGGAATCGGTCACTGGTGATGCACCACAGGCGGAATTGGCTTACTACAGCTCGTGGATCGAAGGCAATCTGGCGCTGACTGGTCGAGCTGATCCGGCTTCCGCAGCCAAAGGGCTTCTAGCTTACTTCACCGCCAATAAGGACTCCCATCATTTCTATGAAGGGACCGAGACGTTGGGAGAACTTGCGACGCTGCTGGGCAACTACGATCGGGCCAGCGTTTACTTTGGCGCTTTGGCTAAGGCGCCTTATCCCCAGGTGGCCCTCCGCAGCAAGGTGCTGGAGGCGCGGGCTTTGCTGAGCCAGCAGAAGTTTGCCGAAGCCCGCGCCGTCTGCTCGGAAGCGATCGCCACCGCTGCCACCGACCCAGCCACCCTCCGCAGCCAGCAGATGGCCAAAGTCGTTCTGGCACGCTGCGATGTCTCGGAAGGGAAAACCGCCGATGCGATCCAGAACCTCCAGAAGATGATTCAGGAAAACGATTCCACCGATTCGCAGCTCTTCGCCGCTCTCTACAACGCTCAAGGGGAAGCCCTACAGAAGGAACAAAAGTGGGAGCAGGCCGTGCTGGCCTACCTCCACAGCGATCTGCTATTCTCGAACAACCCGGAGAGCCACGCCGAGGCGCTCTACCATTTGAGCCAGCTGTGGGCGAAACTAGGTGAGCCACAGCGAGCTGCGGAAGCCAAAGAAAAACTGACGACCCTCTATGCCGGCAGCGCATGGGCAAAAAAGTGACGACGCGGAATCGACGCGTCCCACTGACCTGAAGCCGCTGGCAATCGATCCCATCAACCACTAACTCTTGTCCTCATTGGGAGAAGTCCATGTTGCCCATTGTCCCGAGCGTCCTGAAACTGGCTGTCCCTACCTGGTCATGCACCCTGCGGATCGGGCTACTGGCGCTGCTGCTGACCGCCTGGCTGGGACCCCCAACCAGCGTCGCCATGGGCCAGGATGCCGCACCCGCCGCTGCGCCCCCAGCAGCAGCACAGGCAGCACCGGCAGCACCGGCAGCAGCACCCGCCGCAACGACAGTCAAAAACCAATCCCTTCTGGAATGGACTTACGAAGCCCTCGGCTGGAAATATTCGCTGGCGTTCCTCATCTTGTCCTTCCTGTTGGTTGGATTTCTGGTGATGAACATCCTGGCGGTGCGGCGCGATGCCATCTGCCCGACCGATCTGGTGGAAGGTGTCGAACAATGTCTGGCTGATCAGAACCTCGAAGGGGCCGCCGAACTGATCCGAAATGATGACTCGATGCTTGGACAGGTGGTCGCCTCGGGCCTTGGCAAGCTGGAAAAAGGTTACGACCACGCCGTCGAAGCGATGCAGATCGCCGGTGAAGAAGAGACGATGAAAGTCGAACACCGGTTGGGTTACATGGCGCTGATCGGAAACATCGCGCCAATGGTCGGGCTGCTGGGAACGGTTGAAGGGATGGTGGCTGCATTCACCGTCATCGCATCGCGCACAACCACCCCGCCCCCCTCCGAATTGGCCAAAGGGATCTCCACCGCACTGGTGACCACGCTGCTGGGGCTCTACATCGCCATTCCTGCGATCGCCATCTACAACATCCTTCGCAACCGCTTCCAGAGGATGGTGCTGGAAGTGGGCAACACCAGCGAAAACCTGCTTGAGAAATTCGAAGATTCGGTTCGCAAGTAAGGAATGGAACGATGCGCCAGAGAAAACAGCATGATTACCGCATCCCGGAACCCGATCTGACCCCGATGATCGACATGACATTCCAGTTGATCGCGTTCTTCATGGTGCTGATGAATTTTTCCCAGAGCGAGCAGAACGACCGGGTGACGCTACCCGAAAGCGAACTGGCTCGGCCCGCCGATGCGCCCGTCGACTTTCCGATCACGCTTCATGTTCCTGCAGACGGAACCGTAGTCATCGGTGGCATCACCTCCACCCTCGAAGGTGTTCGCCCACTGCTGAATAACGAAATCAGTCTGCTGCAGGCTAAAAACAAGGGAGCCGCTGACGCGAATATCATCATTCGCGCCCATCGCGATGTACCGGGTGGCGTAGTGCAGGACTTCATCCGCAAGTGCCAAGACCTTGGGTTCGAAAAATTCACGCTCCGCGTCAAAGAAGATCAGCGCTACTGACACCTCCTCTCAATTCCTCGGAAAGCCGGCGGCGACCTCCTCAGCTACGGGAAGACAAAGAAGATGAAAATCAGAAAGCCACCGGAAGGTGCCGTCAAAGCCGAACTGCAGATGACGTCGATGATCGACATCGTCTTTCTGCTGCTGATCTTTTTTATCACCACCTTCAAGATCGCCGCACAGGAAGGGGACTTCAACGTCAAGATGCCCCTCTCGGGTGCCGGCGGTGCTCCCACCGATCTGACCCAACTCCCCATCAAGCTTCGGATGAAAGCCGACGCCAATGGACAACTGGCTGATATCTCTGTCAACGACACCATTTCGTTCGGCCAGGATTGGACCAAGGTGCGAGCTTACATCGTGCAACTGATGGGCGACAGCGCAGGCCCTTCGGAAGAAGAAGGCCCGGAAGTCGAGATCGATCTCGATTACAACTTGCGCTATGTCCATGTCGTCGAAGCCATCACCGCCGTGACCGGATACCGTCAGGGCAACGACGTCGTCCGACTGGTCGACCGCATCAAATTCGCCCCACCCCGCAAACCGTGAGCCCAACGGTTCGACCGGCCGCCCAGGGAGCTGGCTGGAGACCTTCGCGACTCGAAACCAACGCGGCTCACCCCCATCCAACCGGCGGTCGATACGCCGAGCAAGAAGGAATTGCATTTCCATGTCCGGTAAGGACTTCGATCTGGAACAACTGGCAGCCTACCTGCACTTCACCCCCGATCAGATCCAGAAGCTGATCAAACGAGGCGAATTGCCAGGCCGCAAGGTTCAGGGACAGTGGCGATTCTCCGAATCGGAAATCCATCACTGGCTGGAAAACCGGATCGGCATGAGCAGTCCGGAGGAATTGGAGGAGGTGGAACGGTGGTTCGAACGATCGGCACCACAAGAGGAATCCCCCGTCGTGCTGGCCGATCTGCTGCCGGTCGATGCCATCGCCATCCCGCTGGAATCACGAACCTCCAATGCCGTCATTCGCGATATGTGCCACCTAGCCGCCTCCACTGGAAAACTTTGGGATGAATCGGCGATGGCCCAAGCCGTTCAGGCCCGCGAACAACTGCTTTCTACCGCACTGGAAAATGGCGTCGCCCTGCTCCACCCACGTCGCCCTCAGCCGAACCTCCTGGCCGAATCGTTCCTGGCGCTGGGAGTCGCTCCAAGGCCCCTTCCCTTCGGCAATCGCTCCGGGCGAATGACCGATCTGTTTTTCCTCATCGGAGCCGAGAACGATCGAATCCATCTGCGCATCCAAGCCAGGCTAAGCCGACTGATAAACGATCCGGATCTGCTCGAAAACCTTCGACATGCAGAATCTCCCTGGGATGCCCACCACGCAATCCAACAGACCGAATCGAGCTGGAGCGACTAGGTTCATCGATCCAGCAAGTGCTAGCACTTAGCATCTCTCCCACCCCACCTCCGGGGACGCCAATTGCTCTGGGAACCGTTGCGACAAATTGCTACGGTCGATCGCAATGTAGAGGTTGGGCAAACTCCAAGAGATAGTGCGTCTGGGAATCCAAAAAATCCTCTTCCCCAGGGAACTGCGGCAACCAGCTTCGAGTTCCAAAGCTTTCCCGATCGATCATACCAATCGTTGCGTCAGTGTCTGGGGGACGCAGGGATGAGGGTTCCAGGCTTCGGATCCAACATGGGGAGTGATCGGTCGATGAAAAGATTGGCGATTTGGGGATCGCTTTCCTCGCTAGGTCTGGCACTGCTTTTGACGCCCGGAGCGACAGCTCAGCAGACCGATCCGAAGACTGCACAATTGGTGGAACCCGTCCTTCGCATTTCGAAAAATGATGCGGCCAAGCCGTTGATCAACGAGCCCAATGCGCTGGACCCGGCACTCGACCTGGCGCGGCGCGGACTCTTGAAGGTTCGCGAAGATGTACAGGACTACACCGCCGTCTTGGTCAAGCGCGAACAGGTCGGGGGCGAACTGGGCGAATACGAATTCATGTTCGCCAAAATTCGTAACCGCAAAGTGGTGGACGGGGAACTCAAAGTTCCTTTCAGCGTCTACCTGATGTTCCTCAAGCCAAGCGCCATCAAGGGTCGCGAGGTTTTGTACGTCGAGAATCAAAACGACGGCAAAATGGTCGCTCATGAATCGGGGATCAAGCGGATGCTTGGTACCCATCATCTGGATCCCAACAGCTGGATCGCCATGCAGGGACAGCGCTACCCGCTGACGGAAATCGGTATCGAGAATCTGATGGTCAAGCTTCTGGAGCGGGGCGAGCGATACAAATCGCATGGCACCTGCGAAGTGGAGTTTCTGGAAGGTGCTAAAGTCAGCGGACGCGAGTGCAAGGTGCTGCAGGTCAAGACGCCTCACCCAGCCGCTCACTACGACTTCTGCATGGCGCAGATCTTCGTCGACAAGGAACTCGACATCCCCGTCCGTTACGCCGCATACGACTGGCCAGCGGAAGAAGGTGGGCAGATGCAGGTGCTCGAAGAGTACACCTACCAGCAGCTGAAACTGAACGTCGGTTTGACCGATGAAGACTTCGATATCAACAACCCACAGTACAACTTTCACAAGTAATCAATTCGATCCATCGAATCGATCTCCCCAACGGCCAGACTCGACAGGGTCTGGCCGTTTTCGTTTCCAGATCGCTTCTTCCCAGTCCCAATCCCCTCCCACCGAGCGCTCCCTCTGGTACGATGCAGATCGATGAGGTCCCTAGCGCCATTCTGTTACCAACTTCCAAGCAAAGCAGATCGACATGCCTGCCGATAACCCCTCCCCCTGGTATCGAGAAGGGCTCGCGTTTGAATGCACCCAGTGCGGTCGATGCTGCGGGGGAGCCCCCGGATTCGTCTGGGTCGAACCGGAAGAGATCGCCGCTCTGGCCGAGGGCGTCGGGATGGGGCACGACATCGACCAGTTTGAGCGGCGTTTTGTTCGCAGCGTAGGAGCCCGAAAGAGCCTCGTCGAGTATCCCGACGGCGATTGCATCTTTCTCGATCCGCAGACGCGTGGATGCACCGTCTATCAGGCTCGACCAATTCAGTGCCGTACATGGCCCTTCTGGTCATCCAATCTGGAAGATCCCAAGGCCTGGCAGCAGACCGCGCGCCACTGTCCAGGCTGCAACCAGGGCACCGTCTACAACCTGAAAGAGATCGAACAGCGCCGTCTGCAAAGGGAAGATCTCTAATCGTACCTTTCGCCAATCACAAAGCCTGGTGATCGCCGAGATGAATCAAACCGCCAGCCTCCGCCGCCAGGAACGTCGCGACAGATACCCAACCGCAACCGCTGCCGTCAGCAACACGGAACTGGGTTCAGGAATCGCACTGATCGAACCTGTG
Source organism: Pirellulaceae bacterium (assembly GCA_044337705.1). Classification (GTDB taxonomy): domain Bacteria; phylum Planctomycetota; class Planctomycetia; order Pirellulales; family Pirellulaceae; genus JBEISR01. The sequence continues at coordinate 12,962 of JBIINB010000065.1, forward strand.
ATGGTCACCATGTCGAAGCGAGCCGTTCCCGAGCTCGCATAGGTGCCTGTTGGACTACTGGCTGTGTAGGTGGTCAGTCCTGGAGCGAAAGAGGCGACGATGCGAATTCCAAAGTTGGGATTGTCGTTCACCCCCGCAATGCCGCTCAAATCGGCCGTTCTCTGATTGAACCAAGTATCTCCGGTTACCCCGGCATACAAACCGGAATCGGTGCCTGCCCCTGTCGCCGAAAATGTATTCCACGTCGATCCGTCCGTGGTGTAGAGGAGAGCCCAAAACCGAGAGGAGGTGTTGCTGTGACGCTGGTCCCAGGTGACCTGAATATCTTGGAACCCCGCAGTCGATGCGCTGAACTGAACCCCACGCGAGAGATCCCCCGTCCCTTGAGCCGCGTACGTCGTGGTTTGGAAAGCCAGATTGGGCGATGCTGGATCGCTGGAACCTGTCCCGGTCGACCCTGAAGTTGGCGTCGTCGTCCCACCGACCAAAGAGATACTCCCCGAACCGGTACTGGGAAGTGCGGTGGCGATATTCCCAGGGGTAATCGCGTTGAAGTTCCACTGGGTGACGATATCCGCTTTCACTGAGGGTGCCAGCAGGATGAAAGCACTTAGGAAAAAGCAACGGCGGAACATCGCAGGAGCTCCTGTTGTTGGACAGCTTGGCAGAGCAACAAAGGTTGTTCGATCCGGAAAAATCCGAATCGATCGATGCCTTTGGTGTAGATTACCGAGCTTACGCTTTCCCAGGAGCTGAAAAACGGTGAAGGATCGATCAAGATTCGTTCAAGAAAATCGATGAATATCTAGTTACTCAAGGCTTTTGCCATATCTCTCTGGCGACCTCTGCGTAGTTTTGGTACGCAAGCACCCTCGGTTTCAGTGCCGGCATCGGTCGATGGGGGATATCCCGCCGCGTCAGCCGTCGGTTGGGTTGGTCTCCTGACATATCCATTGGTTATTTTCCATTCCCCTTCCCAGGTGCACACCAGTTGGGATCGACGCGATGCAGCGACGTGGCGACATCTGGATCTTTCGAGCGCGCCGCCGTGCCGCGTGGTGGATCTGGCAGCAAGCCTGCATCTGGATCGGTTGTTTTTTCTCCGCAACCCTCCTGTGCCCCCCGCTCTTCGCTCAGCTTCGAGACCCTTTTGAGTCGGGCGTTGCACGCTGGCAACTGTCCTCCAGCGACACCGAAGCACGTTTGGTGATCCATGAACTTCGCCCCGGACTGGCTCACGAAGGCCAGACCAGCGAGTGGGTGGAACTGGTGCAGAAGACAGGAACCTACACTTGGCTGGAGTATCGCCTGCGGCCGACGGCGATCATCGAAGAGGTGAGGTGCTCGGTTTGGATCCGCGCCGCGGCGCGTGGACTGAAACTGGGGCTGCGGGTCGTTTTTCCTGATGCCATTCATCCGACCACACGCAACCCACTGACAACGATTCTCTGGGGCCCCCCATCATCATTGGGTGGTCAGTGGACGATGGTGGAGGTGAGCAATCCCCTGCGTCTGCTGCTGGAGCAGCAGCGAATCTTACGCAGTCAGTATGGCCCTCAGATCGATTTGCGAGGAGCCTACATTGACGCGATGGTCCTGGATGTCTACAGCGGCCCGGGAGTGGCAAGGATCCAGATTGACGATCTCGAGGCAGATGCCCTGGTGGAAGTCGATCAGGCCCCTTCGGCTCCTTCAGATCCCAGCCTTCAGATCGGGCTGGAAGCCTCGCCCGAGTCGATCGCGATGGAACGGAGCGAAAGGATCCAGGATCTACGTGGCAAATTGGCGCGCTGGGTTCAGTACCAGGGGGAAAATCTCTCGTGGCTGGCATCTCTCGGGGTCACCGGGGTGGTCCTCGATCAGGCACCCGACGAAGCGTGGCTGGACCAGGCGGCCAAGGCCAATCTTCGCGTCGTCGCGCCCCCGCCAGAGGTGACGCCGCTCCCAGAGCGATGGTCGAGCTATCGGCCGGTGATTGGCTGGTCGCTCGGGACAGGGCTGGACCGCAACCACGTCGACTCCGTTCGGACGATCAGCGACCGGGCGGCACTCTTCCCTTCGCCATTGCAGCGCCCCACCCTGGCCGAAGTGATGGAAGACGACTGGAACTACGCACGGCTATCCGACGTCCTTTCGATCCCTGCCCCGCTGCCGACCACCCTGCGTGACGGTGGACAGCAGGTGGAACTGCTGCGAAGCGCCTACGAAAGAACCAGAGGCTATGCGATTCCATTGACGACAATCCAATTGCAGCCAACCTTGGAATTCACCGAGCAGACGGAGGCGATGGAGCGGATCCTCGGAAGCGGTACCACCAGGCAACTGCATGGCTTCGATATCCTGCACGCGCGCATGCAACTCTATCGCACCATTGCCGCAGGCGCCCGTGGGTGGCTTTTTCGATCCTTGAGCCCATTGGATGCCGGGGAAGCGGAAAGCGAGGCTCGCGTCGCCTTCCTGCGCGCCGCACAGGTCGAACTGCAGTGGATCCAACCTTGGGTGCAAGGAGCTACCACGCCTCAACCGCTGACCACCCTCCTCGCTCAGGGCTACGGGGGATCGATTCACGCACTGTCCGACAGCCAGATGATTCTTCTCTGGACAGAAGGAGTTCACGATGGGCACTGCACCATGCCTCCCACGGCCGAGGTGCTTCGTCTGCCGTTGCCCGGTTGGACCGACGCTTCTCAGGCCTTCCGGATCTCCCAGGGCCGACTGGAACCGATCGCCGAGCTTGTTGGCCCCAAGGATGCAGTGGCGACGATCGAGCGGCCCGGATTCATCGAGTGCATTATCGTCACTCGGAATGCCCGCGCAACCGAATACCTCCAGCAACGCGCCACTGCCACCGCTCGTGCGATGCTGGAAATCGAATCGCTCCAGGCCGAACAGCTGATGCGGGTGGCGCAGTGGAGCCTGATCACCGAACCGGTTCCTCCCGACGACCCGGCGTGGCGCACTCTGGCCGATTGCCAAGCGCTCGTACGCCGCTCGGAATTCCTTGAATCGCGAGCCGAATGGAGCGCTGCGGTCTCCCAACTGCAGCTAGCCAGCGCCGGAGCTTGCCGTGTTGTACGAGCCAGTTGGCAGCGGGCGATGGCCGGCTACCGGCAACCACAGGCCAATCCCTGGCTGGAACACGTCGGCTACCTCCCTCTCTTCTGGCAATCCCGCCAATCGCTCGCCAACCGCCCGCTGCAGAATCTACCGATCCCACAGTGGCCCGCTAGCTCCCTGGCCGCGATGATGGAATCCGACTGGAGAATAGACCGCCGACTGGAATCACTCGCCAACAGTGGAGTCGACATCCTCGCTGCCGACCGACCCAACGAATCCAGCAGGATTGCAGTGGCCGCCAGCAGCCGGCAAGGGCAGTCGCTGGCGGGAGGCTACGCCGGAAGTGTCCTGCGCCTGGCAACTCCTCCTATCCCGGTGCCGCCCGGTTCCCTGGTGCGTATCGAACTGCAGGTAGAGACCGTGCAATGCTCCAACCATCCCCAGGCGGGATTGCTGGTCTACGATAGCATCGCCGGCCCCTCCTCCGGACAGCTGCTTCAACTGGCGCCCGACGGCAACCAAGCCCCGGTGACGATCGTGCTCGAACGACTGCAGACCTCGCGGGAACCCTTGCGCATTTTCTTCGAACAACGTGGGGAAGGGATGCACCGAATCAACGCACTGCGATGCGCCTATTTGATGCTGGACGGAGATCCGCAATTGCGCGGCGCATTGATCGCCACCCCAACCACCGATCCAGATTCCCCCTGATCGGCCCAACCTCCCTTTTTGGTGGCAAAATCGACTCATCCCGGCCAGCAGTTCCAGCGAGAACGACCATACTGCGGGAGTCACCATTTCTCTCTTACCCACTCCTTCCCGTTCGCTCACCATTTGCTTACCCGGTCTCCTTGACGTACTCTAAAGAGAGCTTCCCCCCAGTCGGCTGATCTGATCGTGTGAACGACTCGGGACGAACCTCCTGACAGCAAGCCAACAAATCGCCTTACCGGGTGCCTCGGGTCCGCGGCGCGCCCGCTGCCTTCTGGATCCCTCGCATGGAATTCACTCCACAGTCGCTCGCACAACGCGTCATCGATCTGGGTCTGGCCGATTCGTCGCAGATCGACCAGGTTTGGGCGGAATTGCGTCGAGCGAATATCGATCTGGAAACCTTCAAGACCGCTTTGCTTCGCAAAGGCGTCGTCACCAACTTTCAACTCGATCGACTCCTGACGGGAGAACGGTTGGGATTCTTTTACGGTCCCTACAAAGTGCTCTACATGATCGGAGCCGGTACATTCGCACGCGTTTATCGCGCCGTCCACCGCGAGACCGGACGCGTGGTTGCGGTCAAGGTGCTTCGGCGCCGGCACCGAGACGACCCGAGACAGGTGGAACAATTCCTCCGCGAAGGAAAGATGGGGCTCCAGCTTCGCCACCCCAACATCGTTTCGATCTACGACATCGTCAACGATTCCCGCACCCCCTACTTGGTCATGGAGTTTGTCGAGGGGGAAACCCTACGTGAGATTCTCAAAATCCGCAAGCAGTTCGACCCTATCTCCGCCCTCAAGATCATGGCCGACGTCTGCTCGGGACTCGATCACGCCTCTCGACTCGGCATCACCCACCGCGACCTGAAGCTTTCTAACGTCTTGGTCTCGGCATCCGGTCGCTGCAAACTGGTGGACTTCGGTCTGGCGGCCATGGCCGATACCTCGACACCGGAAGCACTGGCCGATTGTCCCAGCGCCCGCGCTATCGACTATGCGGCGCTAGAACGTGGGACCGGCGTCCGAAAGGACGATGTTCGATCCGACCTCTATTTCGCGGGCTGCATTTTCTATCACATCCTGGCCGGGACGTCCCCCTTGACCGAAACCCGCGACCGCCTGGCGCGACTGAATGTCAGCCGCTTCCGGGAGGTCAAACCGCTTGGCACCATCGTACCCAGCCTCCCGCAGTCGGTTCTTTCAGTCGTCAGCAAGTCGATGGAAATCGATCCTACGCGGCGATATCAGACCCCCGCCGAAATGCTCGGTGAAATCCAGATGACGCTCCGCAAACTGGAATCGGCTGAATCCACCACCTCCAAGACTACGGAATCGGCCGCCACCCAAGAGCCAACTTCCCCTGAGGAGGATTTCCTCGAAGGAAACGGCTTTAGCGTCATGCTGGTCGAAAGCAAGATGGATCTGCAGGACCTAGTGCGGGAGAAACTGAAAAGCCGAGGCTACCGCGTTCTGGTCTTCAGCGACCCGGCGCGGGCTCTGGAGCGGTTTTCGCCCGAAGAATCCCCCCCGGCTCACTGCCTGATTCTCAGCGCACCAGAACTGGGAAACCTGGCGCTCGATGCCTTCAACCGGATGCTGGAACTGCCCCATCTGCGCGAACTGCCTGCCATCTTGCTTGTCGATCGCAAGCAGCAGCACATCATCCGAAGCGCTGAAGCCGGCCCCAAACGCATCCTGCTCCCCATGCCGCTGAAGGTCCGCGACCTGCGCGTGGCCCTCATCAAGCTTCTGGGAATTCGTCTACCTGCCAGTTCGCGATCTGAACCGCCCAGTCAAGAACCGGTCACCTGAAGCGTGGTCCCAGCTGGCCCAGCAGATAACCACCGTACCTGCAGCCGGAACCAGGTTCGAAGCATATCGGTTCGTCCCGGTTGGATCGCTCCACTTGCCAAGACGAAACCAGAGTCTTGTGTCGCTCCTCTTTTTCATCTGGTAGGCGATCTGAGGCAAATTCAAGATCCGTCTCCCGGACCGCCTGCCTATCGACCGGCGGTTTGGCGGCCCGTTGAAAAATTCAAAGAGCCATGTGATCGCCAGAATGCGATCACAAAACGAAGGCGAAGCCGAGGTTTAGCGAGTTGCTTAGACTTCTGCTCAGACATCGGCTTTGAGTTGGGCGAGACTGAAAACGGTTGCGATGACCATTTTCAACAGGCTGCAAGATCCGACCGCGTTTCAGGAAGGCAGAAACCCGCTGCGGTCATGCCTGCCCATGTTTTGTCCGCGCGATCGCCACCACCGACAAGCCAAAGTATCGCTTGAAAAGTGGATCGGTCCAAGCCGCCATCCTTGGGATCCACCGATCCAGCCATCGCATCTGCGACTGGACCGTTGGATCCTCCAGCGCGGTCCCTTGTCGTATCCGGTTGTGGTACCACCAACCCAAGGCCGGAATGGCATTGCGGTAATCGATCCTCTCCACCTCCCACCCGCCGCGTTCCAATGCCGTGCGCAAGGATTCCGTGGTGTACCTTCGGAAGTGACCGGCTTGAGCATCCATCGGTCCATACAGCGAAGGAAAGGCCGGAACCACGATCCCTAGGACACCTCCTTGCGCGATGCTTTGGCCGATCGACACAAGAGCTGCCACATCGTCGGAAAGATGTTCCAGAACATTCAGGCAGATCACCCCGTCGACCCCTAAGGCCGCCACGGGAAGGAGACTGTCAGGGGAGGTCAGATCGATCGGCACCGCAACCCATCCGCTACGCCCAGCCAACCGCTTCTCAAGCCGTTGCAGACATTCGGCCGAGATATCGGTCGCCACAACCTCGAAGCAATCTTCCAGCAGCAATTGGGTGTATTGTCCGTGGCCGACGCCGATCTCCCAGACGCGCCGGCAACTCTTCAGCCCAGGGGCTAGAAGTCCATAGAGGTATCTGGGATACGCTTCCATGTCCTCCATCGCAGGACTCATCGTCGCACGTCCTTGAGGCACAGCCCGACTGGCAGCCTCGCTCCTTTCGCCATCGGTCCTCACTTGCCGCTGGCCTCCTGCGGCTCCTGGCGGCGCGATCGCTCTAACGCAATCGGCTGCACAGGACTTTTGGATTTGGGAACCAGCGCCGCCGCCAGGAAACCCAAACCCATCAGCAGGGTCGCTGTGGCAGCCGAGAGATAGGCCAACTGCCAGGCGAGAGCAGAACCTCGGAGAAATCCCCAGAGCGATTCCAGAAAGGCCAGGGCCCACCAGGGGATCTGAAGCAACAGAAATGCCTTGATCGGATTACATCGCAAGATTGCTTCCAGAATGATCTGAAGTGCCCGCAGCGCATCGCGGACCGGATCGATCTTGGAAACTCCCTCGCGGCGATGGTATTCGATCGGAACGTAGCGAATCAGCAGCCCGTTCAGAAGGTAAACCAGCGTCGAAGTCGTGGTGAAGGAAAAACCGGAACTGATGATCGGAAAGAATGGAAGGATCTGGCCTCGACGAAAGACTCGCATCCCCGAATTGATATCGGGAATGGTCTGCCCAGTCGCAAATTCACTCAACCACCGAAAAACGATCCGTCCAATCCGCTTGGCACCACTGCCATGGTAGACCTGCCCGGTCCTGGCTCCCACCACCATATCGAATCGATCCGCATACCGAAGCAGATCCGGAATACGCTTGGGCGGATAGGTCCCATCGGAGTCAGTGATCAGAAGCAGATCGTATCTAGCGGCATCGATGCCGCTCTTGAGCGATCTTCCGTAGCCAAGATTGACAGGATGCTCGACCACCTGATCGGCCACCTCCCTGGCGATGGCAAGTGTCCCGTCGGTCGCTCCATCAACCACAATCACCAGTTCGTGAGTCACCCCCGCCTGCTGAAGAACCTCGCGTATCTCGCCAACCACCCGACGCAGCGCCCGCTCCTCGTTGTATGCAGGTATCACTACCGAAATCGGTTCGACCACCATATCCTGATCCTCCCACCTTTCCGCTCGATCCACCTGCCGGCAATACCCTCCTGCCCCCCTCAGCTCGATTCCCCAGAACACTCCGTTCGACAAGCCATAAACCGCTCCACGGCCCTGCGATTGGATGCAAAGGCCATGCGATCCAAAAGCTGCTGCGTGGGATGCTCGATCAGCGTCGAAGCGATCTCACTGGCTTGCATCTGAATCCCTTCGAACGAATCGACTCGCCCCACATAGAAAACATCCAGCACCGAAATCTCGATCTGTTGGTAGATATATCCATTGGGAATGGAACAGAGATACCTCAACACGGGGACCTGGAGCCCCGTCTCTTCGTGCAATTCGCGAGCCACTGCTTCTTCAAGCGTCTCGCCCGGGTCGGCAAAACCACCTGGGAGCCCCAGAAGCCCCTTACCGGGATCGCGAGCCCGCTCCAGGAACAACAGCCGTCCCGAAGAATCTTCAAGGATAGCCGCTACAGCAGCGACCGGACCGAAGAAGAACCGAAACCTGCAGCCAACACACTCAAATGGCCTGGCCCCCTTCGAAGAGGCTCGATCGCCACAGCGTGGACAGTACGCAAACACATCCTGCATACGCGGCACGGCGCCAGGCGAAAGTGCCCGATCGGTTCGACTCATCCGGAACTTCTCCCCTGCTCCACCTTCACCGAACGAACCTGTCAAACCTTTCTTCATCGAATCTTCGCCTTCGTTTACTCTACCACCTTTCCTTCCGGAAAACCAAAAGGTCGGCCGAATGTTCCCGTCCTCCCCTAACTCCCCAATATCGCTCCAGCACGTCATAATCGACGATTCGAATCTCCCGAAATCCTTCCTTGGTTCGTTTTGGAACCGAGGGAGACTGCAAGGCGGCAAATCGGATCAACGATTGCCGCCCCTTAGAATCTTTCCAAGTGGATCACCGTGCTATGACACACAAGATTTTTCCTCTCCGTCACCATCTCGAACCATCGCTTTTGCGGGCCAAGAACTTTTGGAAACAAACGCTGGCATGGATAGGTCTGGCCGGCCTGCTTTCCTGCGGCGATGCCAGGCCGGTCGCAGGACAGGATGCCAAGCCATCCAAAGGGCAGGAAGAGAAGGAACAAGCAACCATCGATCCCCAGCAGCTTCGTCGCGATGGCGCAGCGGGGCTGCAGTACGAAGCGATGGAGAAGAGCTTTGCTCCTTGGGGCCACTGGGGCAACCGACCATCCGGCTACAACGCCTGGACCAACCACAGCAATCGATTGATCCCCGTCTATGCCTTCGGAGGCTCGCTACAGCCATTCCAGGGAGAAAACAGTCTCTACCGTTCACGTGAGAAAATCGAGGCGATCTATGGGCAGCTTCCCGAAGGAACCCTCAACCCGAACGCCGAGTATCTCGACCAGACCGATCTGTTCCAGATGCAACGGCAGGCGATCGAAGGAGGCAAGAAGTATCTCTTTCTGATCGTCTTTGACGGAATGGACTGGCAGACCACCTGGGCCGCCGCCACCTACGCAGCAGGTGACGTACGGTATCGGGAGGGCCGAGGCACGGGGCTGGCCTTTCAGGATTACCAAGGTACCCCCACAGAGTTTGGTTACATGGTCACCAGCCCCTACTCGGATGATTGCGAAGTCGATCCCGACGCACAGCAGATCAAAACCCCCTGGAAACTGCGAGGTGGCTACGATCCTCTGCTTGGCGGCCAGTTTCCCTGGTCCACCCCTGCGGATCCCGATTATCTGATCGGGCGATCGAAATCCCAACCTCACGCCTACACCGATTCCTCTTCCTCGGCCACCAGCATGACCGCCGGGATCAAGACCTTCAACGGCTCCATCAACGTCACCCACGATCTTCGTCAGGTGGAAACCATCGCTCACTGGGCACAGGCCCAACGCAAGATGAAGGTCGGCGTCGTCAGCAGTGTCCCCATCAGCCACGCGACCCCCGCATCGGCCTATGCCCACAATGTCAGCCGCGATGACTATCAGGATCTCAGCCGCGATCTTCTCGGACTTCCCTCCATCGCTCATCGACAGGATCCGCTGCCAGGAATGGACGTCGTCTTGGGAGCCGGTTGGGGAGCCACCGCCGATCGAGATCCAGGTCAGGGAGCAAACTTCGAACCAGGCAACAAATACCTCGCCGATTCCGACCTCCAAAGAGTTTCCCTGGAACAGGGAGGAAAGTACCGTGTCGTCCAGAGGACCGCAGGCGAGCCAGCCGCTGCGCTACTGGAGGATGCGGTGCGCCGATCGATCGACGAAGACAGTCGCCTCTTGGGCTACTTCGGCACTTCATTTGGACACCTCCCCTTCCAGACCGCAAACGGAGACTACCAACCCGTGCGGGATGTGAAGGAAAAGACCGAAAAATACACTCCAGCCGATCTGGCGGAGAATCCGACTCTGGCAGATATGACTCGCGCCGCAATTCAGAGGATGGAGAATTCTCCCCAAGGCTTCTGGCTGCTGATCGAACCTGGCGATGTTGATTGGGCCAACCATTCCAACAATCTCGACAATTCGATTGGGGCTGTCCTCTCCGGCGATGCTGCATTCCAAGCAGTGGTCCACTGGATCGAGACTAAGAACGCCTGGGACCAATCGCTGGTGATCGTCACCGCCGATCACGGGCACTACCTGAATCTATTGCAGCCCGAGGCGATTGCGGCAGTTCGCCAGCCCGCATCCAACTAAAAGCCTCGACGCAACTGCACGATCGCAGGGAAGTGATTACCAGACGAAGCCAAATGCGTTAGAGCCTATCTGAGAACCGTCCCTTGCTTACGCTGCGGGTTAGGATTTTGAGGTTTACGGATAGGTTCTTAGTTTCCCAGCCGCATCGAGCTTTGATCGGAGCATGGCGAGATTCCAAAGGGTCGCGATGACCATCGACAACAGATAGATTCGCACCCTCAGGACGAATCATGATCCCGTGGGGAACCCCTCTGTCGATCGCCGATCCAGACCATCGGCCTGACCAGCCCCTCCCTTCACCACACTGGCGATGGTCGCTTGGGCATGATGCTTTTGGGCCCAGCCGATCCCCACTTCACCTCCCTGAAGGCACAGCACCGTCGCCATGGCATCGGCATCGATCGCCAGCGGGCAAATCACCGTCGCACAGTGCATCCCCTCCATGCCCCAGCCAGTGCGAGGATCGAGGATATGGCTGTAACGCCTCCCATCGACTTCCAAAAACTGATGCAGATCCCCCGAAGTCGCCACCGAACAATTGGCTACCTCGATCCGCAGCGTTCCCGCATCCAACTCGTTATCTCCTTCGCTTTGAATGCGAGGCTGGGTAAAACGTGTATCACCAGTGCCTGTATCACCAGTGCCTGTGGCGCGATTGCCCGTGGCGCTGGTGGGAGTGGGACTGGTGCCGACTGGCCGCATCAGGGGCGAGGCGACCTGAATCCTCCACCCCGAACGGCCCGGCGGCGCTTCCCCGCACCTCAAGTTGCCTCCCGCATTGACCATGCACGATCGCACCCCGTGCGATTCCAGCACCTCCAAGGCCCGATCCACCACATAGCCTTTCGCAATACCACCCGCATCCAGCCGCAACCCCGCCTGGTCGAACCGGAATCGATGTCCCGTGCGATCCCACGCGACATGCGACCAGCCACTGACCCGACGGGCCATTGCCACCACTTCCGCCGCTGGCAACTGATGCTTCCTGCGCGCCAACCGCCACAGTCTGGTCAGCGCTCCCAGTCCCATGTCAAAAAGCCCATCGCTGGTGCGATGCCACCAGTCGGCCGAGTGCATCACCTGGTCCAGATCGTGCGATACGGTCGACCACTGGCCGACGCGATCCTCATGGGTCAATCGCGACAATTCGCTATCGTCGTCGTAATCGGTAAGCAGTTCCGCCAAACGTTCGACTTCCTTCCGAGCCGCTTCCATGGCACGTCGAATCGTCTCTTCGCGATCTCCATAGGCGTGCACCGTCACCTGCGTCCCCATGCTCGGGAAGATCATCTGGTAACCAGACACTTGGTCCCCATCCAGAAACCGGCTCACCGCGCCCAAAGGATGGAACGAGCTGGCTACCGAAAGAGCCGCGCCCCCACCAAGGAACGATCCCCACTGACGGCGAGTCATCGGTCGCCGCTGCTGCCGTGTGGCCCCAACAAACCCTTCGATAGCTCGATCTTCCATCCAGTCCCCCTCTCTCCTGCCCCTATCCCCTATCGCTCGCCCGATCTCGCCCCCCACCCTGGTCGACTCTGGCGATCGAACGCGCTGCGAGTCGTCTCTTTGTCTTCATTTTTCCCCAAACGACCAGCGGTTGCCCCTTCGCGGTATCCATTGCAAAGCGATCCGGTTTCTGTCATTGTAAAACAGTCTGTGTTGGAATGGCCTGGATCGTTGCGCCAAAGAAGGCAACCACCGACGACCAGTCAGGTTTCGCCCTTCCCCACCCGGACATCCCGCCGACTTCATTCCAAGGAATACCTCGTGTTCATGCCTCTGCCTCCCCTGAGGAAACTCCTCGGCTCCTTTGCGTTTTTGCTCCTTCTGGCTGCTACGAATATTCCGCTTCAGGCGTACGAACCGCCCCCGGCGGTGGCAGTGCCTGAGGCGGATGCGGCAACGCCCGAAGCGATGAAGACGTACAAGGAACTCCTGGAACACACCGAGGTGAAGGTGGAGATGTTGCCGATCCCCGGCGGATCGTTCCTGATGGGCAGTCCCGACGACCAGCCAGGACGAGACGACAGCGAGGGGCCGCAACGTACCGTTGAAATCTCTCCATTCTGGATGTCGAAGTTCGAAATCACTTGGGATGCCTACGAAGTCTGGATGGCCGACCTGGATATCTACCGGCGCGAGCAATTTCAGTTTGCCAGAACCGCACGCGATGATCTGGCCGATGTGTTTCAGATCAGCCAGCCGACCAAGCCATACACCGACATGACCTTTGGCATGGGCAAGAAGGGCTACCCGGCCATCTGCATGACGCAGCACGCCGCTCGTGTCTTCTGCAAATGGCTCACCGCAAAAACCGGGCGATTCTATCGCCTGCCCACCGAAGCCGAATGGGAGTACGCCTGCCGCGCCGGAACAACCACCTCCTACTCGTTCGGAGACGACCCAGCACTCCTGGATGAACATGCATGGTATGCCGCCAACTCGGATGGTGCCTACAAGAAAGTCGGCAAGAAGAAACCCAATCCCTGGGGCCT